>JAYTFP010000109.1:0-7289 GCA_043734285.1 Acidimicrobiaceae bacterium | reverse complement strand
GACTTAACAAGCCGCCTACAAGCGCTTTACGCCCAATAATTCCGAACAACGCTCGCACCCTCTGTATTACCGCGGCTGCTGGCACAGAGTTAGCCGGTGCTTCCTCTCGAGGTACCGTCTCTCAGTCCACGTATTAGGTAGACCGTCTTCTTCCCTCGCGACAGTGCTTTACGATCCGAAGACCTTCATCACACACGCGGCGTTGCTGCGTCAGGCTTTCGCCCATTGCGCAAGATTCCCCACTGCTGCCTCCCGTAGGAGTCTGGACCGTGTCTCAGTTCCAGTGTGGCTGATCGTTCTCTCAAACCAGCTACCCGTCGTAGCCTTGGTGGGCCGTTACCTCACCAACTAGCTGATAGGCCGCGAGGCTCTCCCAGACCGAAAAACTTTCCTCAAATGGCCATGCGACCTCATGAGAATATCCGGTATTAGCTCAAGTTTCCCTGAGTTATCCCGGAGTCTGGGGCAAGTTCCTCACGTGTTACTCACCCGTTCGCCACTAGATCTTCCGGGGTGTTACCACCTCATGGATCTCGTTCGACTTGCATGTGTTAAGCACGCCGCCAGCGTTCGTCCTGAGCCAGGATCAAACTCTCCATCGAGACTTTCACTGACCGGCAAGCCGGCAAGATCAAATCAGAGAGCCGGGTCGGCGTGACTTCGCCTTCCCAACTGACACAGTCCGATCCATCACTGGCGTGATGTTCCGAATTTGTGTTACTTCAAAGTATTGAGGGTCGTCTGTGGTGATCCGGGCCGAAACCCGTTGTCATCACCCGGCCAGTGGCCGATCGCCCCGAGGGGAAACCAGCCGATGGCTCCAGATGCAGGGCCGAGCAAGCTCGGCACTGATCGAGACAGACGCCCGCACTAGCTTTTGTGCGTCCTCTCTTCCGTTGTCAAGGAGCGCCCGGCCGCCGTGAAGACGACCAAACTCCGACGGAACTCGTTCTTTGAGGAACGTTGGTTCCGGGCTTGCTGCCGATCGACCCGCATTGCGTGCGAGGCCGTCAGCGGCGAAGGGACACCTTAGTGATGCCCGGGTGACGTGTCAATCTTCTGACGACACCACCAAGTGGTAGCTGGTCTTGCCTCTTCGCAAGAGCAGCCACTGCCCGTGGAGCAGCGTAGCCGACTCTGCGCCCGATGCCGTCATCGCCACACCATTTCTCGAGTATCCGGCCGCGTTCTTGCGCACCTCGCCCTTCGAGACGCCGAAGGCAGTGCTGAACATCGTCAGCGAATCGGTCGCCTCGAGCTCGGCGGGAGTCAGTCGCGTCACGGGTACTTCGCGCTCGATCGCGCGCAGGACCTCGGGTGGGCTCTCGAGTGGCGAACCCCCGAAGAGCACACCGCTGACCTGCTCCGCAGTGGATGCGGCGGCAGCGCCGTGCAGGAACGAGCAGATCGCTCCGGCCAGCGCGCGCTGCCCCGATCGTCGTTCGGGTGCCTGCTCGTGAGCCGCCACGATCTCCGCGATCTCAGTGGCCGCCAGCAGCGTCAGTCGCGACAACCACGGCCCGACATCGCGGTCGTCGGTCTGCATGAAGTACTGGAAGAGCTGGTACGGCGAGGTCAGGGCCGCATCGAGCCACAGCCCCCCGCCCCCGGTCGACTTGCCGAACTTCTTGCCGTCGACGCTGGTGATGAGCGGCGCGGTGAGCCCTGCGACCGCTGCGCCCGTGCGACGGCGGATGAGGTCGATGCCGGCCACGATGTTGCCCCACTGGTCGGATCCGGCGACCTGGAGCGTGCAGCCGTGGGTCTCGTGCAGCACGGCGTAGTCGTTGGCCTGCAAGAGCATGTAGCTGAACTCGGTGAACGAGATCCCGCCCTCGCGCTCGAGGCGTGACCGCACCGAGTCCTTGTGCAGCATCGTGTTCACGGGCATGTGCTTGCCCACGTCGCGGAGGAACTCGAGCACCGTCATCTGAGCGGTCCAGTCGCGGTTGTCGACCAGGCTCGCCCCCGACGCGCCCGGCGAGAAGTCGAGGAACCGCTCGAGCTGCGGGCGGATCGAGGCCAGGTTCTGCGAGATCGTGTCGTCGTCGAGCAGGAGCCGTTCGCTGTCGCGCCCCGATGGATCGCCGATCATGCCGGTTGCGCCGCCGGCCAGGGCGATCGGTCGGTGGCCCGCGTCCTGGAAGCGTCGGAGCAGCAGCAGCGACTGGAGATTGCCCACGTGCAACGACGGCGCCGTCGGGTCGAATCCGCAGTAGACGGTGACCGCGCCCGCCGCCAACCGCGCCCGCAATTCGCCCAGATCGGTCGAGTCGTGGACCAGACCACGCGCGGCCAGATCGTCGATGATGTCCTCGCGGCCCATAGCGGTCACACGGTAGCGGCAGCGCACCCCGTCGACGCGACCCCCGCGTGCCACCAGTGCGGCCCTCGATGCGGCCAGAATGTGCGACGCCATGCGCCTGCAACGTCTCCTCGCAACCGTCGTTGCACTCACCCTCGTCACCTCGTCGTGCGGATTCCGCCCCAAGGCGATCCCCACGCTCCTGCCGGTGTTGAACGGCAGCCTCACGCAGATCTTCGCCGGCAGCATCGAGCACCCCGTGCTCATCACCGAACTCAAGGGCGACGAGCGCCGCGAGAGCGTCACGATCGACCAGATCCCGCAGATCCTCCAGAACGCGGTGGTGTCGATCGAGGACGAGCGGTTCTGGGAGCACAACGGCGTCGATCCCCGCGGCGTGCTCCGCGCGATCAAGTCGAACTCGTCGGCCGGCGGTGGCACGCAGGGTGGATCGACGATCACGCAGCAGTACGTGAAGAACGCGTTGCTCACACCCGAGCGCACGTTCCAGCGCAAGATCGAGGAGGCGTCGCTCGCGCTCCAGCTCGAGAAGAACTACACGAAGGAGTACATCCTCGAGCAGTACCTCAACACGATCTTCTTCGGGAACCGGTCCTACGGCGTGCAGATGGCGTCGAAGGGCTACTTCGGCCATGGCGTCGACAAAATCACGTTGCCCGAGGCCGCGCTGCTCGCGGCGTTGA
Organism: Acidimicrobiaceae bacterium; assembly: GCA_043734285.1. Lineage (GTDB taxonomy): Bacteria > Actinomycetota > Acidimicrobiia > Acidimicrobiales > Microtrichaceae > JAYTFP01. The sequence continues at coordinate 4,280 of JAYTFP010000109.1, read as the reverse complement.
TCCAGCTGCCGGCGGCGACCGATCCGTATCGCAACCCGACGGCCGCACTGAAGCGCCGCGACCTCGTGCTCGAGAAGATGGCGTCGCTCGGCTACATCACCGACGCCGAGAAGACCGACGCGACGGCCACGCCCATCCAACTCGCCTCTGCGCCGTCGGACGACTCGATCCAGCGCTACCCGGCGCCGTACTTCGTCGAGGAGGTCAAGCGCTTCATCCGCAGCGATGACCACTTTGGCAAGACCGCCTCGGAGCGCGACAACCTGCTCGTCAACGGCGGCCTCAAGATCTACACGACACTCGACCTCGACATGCAGGCCAAGGCCGAGGCCGCTGTGAAGAAGCACTTCCCCAACGAGCACCGCAAGATCACCGACTCGAACAAGGATCCCGACGCCGCGCTGGTCGCGATCGACTCGCACAACGGCAACGTGAAGGCGCTCGTCGGCGGCTACGACTACTTCGACACCGACACCGACACGCACCCCTACGCCCAGGTCGACCTCGCCGTCGGTGGCGGGCGTCAGGTGGGATCGACGTTCAAGTCGATCGCGCTCGCCAAGGCGTTGAGCAACGGGATCAAGATGAGCGACGTCTATCCCGCCCCCGGCTCGACCACCGTGAAGATCCCCGGCTACGCACCGTGGACGCTGACCGGCGACGCGCTCGGCCGTGCATCGCTCACCGACTGCATCGCCCACTCCGCGAACACGTGCTTCGCCAACCTCGTGGCCGACAAGCGCGTGCTTCCGAGCGGCGTCACAGAGATGGCCACGAAGATGGGCATCAACACCGGCGCAAATCGCGTCACCGGGCAGAAGTTCCAGACGGTGCCGTCCGAGGTGCTCGGGGCCAACAACAGCACAGTGCTCGAGATGGCGAGCGCCTACACGACCTTCCCGAACCGGGGCATCCATGTTCCGCCGGTGATGGTGACCAAGGTCGTCAAGGCCGACGGCACCGTCATCTACCAGCACGAGTACACGCAGACGAAGGTGATCGAGCCCGAGGCCGCCGACGAGATCACCAAAGGCCTCCAGGCCGTGATGACGCGTGGCACGGCCGCAGGGATCACCATCGGCCGCCCCGCCGCCGGCAAGACGGGCACCACCCAGTCGTTCACCGACGCGTGGTTCATCGGGTTCACTCCCGACCTCACCACGGCGGTGTGGACCGGCTACGCCCAGACCATTCCGCCCGGCACCCGCGGTTGTCCCTCGTCGCAACGCGACACGGGATGTCTGCGACAAGTCGGCAGTACCGGTGCGACCGTGGCGGCGCCGGTCTGGGAGACCTTCATGAAGGACGCACTCGCGAACGTGCCGCCGTCCGACTTCGACTTCTCGCGGGTCGCCACCACCGGCGCGCCCACCACCACGACGACCACGACCGTGAAGCCCGGCAACACCGACATCCTCCAGAAGGTCGTCGCCCCCGAAGACACGACGATGCCCACGTTGACCGGTGGCTCGATCAACGACGCGGCGAGCAAGGCGCGCCGGGCCGGGCTCACCCTGCGGCGCATCGACGTGCAGGATCCCAGCAGTCGCGCCGGTCAGGTACTCGGTCAGTCGCCCGCACCCGGCTCGTCGGTGCGCAAGGGCGCGACCATCACCGTCGAGGCGACACCGGGTACGCCGCCACCGAGTTCGCCGCTGCCCGACACGCTCGGTCAGGGCACGGGTGTGGTCGCCCAACTCCAGTCACGCGGCTACATCGTGAGCACTGTGACCGAGGCCGCGCCGCCTGGATTCATCCTGTCAGCGACCGGACTGCCACCCGCGTCAGGCCAGATCTGGCAGAGCGATCCGGTCTCGGGGTCCATTCCGCCAGATGGCAGAGTGACGTTGCGGGTGCAACCATGAGCCGGTGACTGCGACCACCGATGCCCCCGAGGCCACACCCGCGGATGACGTCGACGCGGCGAATGACGGCGGCGATCGACCCGATCGACGTCTGACACCTCGTCGGGCGCTCGTCGTGTTCGCCGTCCTGGCGATGACAGCCTTCTGGATCTACGCGCTGGCGATGGACGGCCGGATCAAACCGGCCGGCTACCTCGCTGACCAGACCTTCTCGAACACGGCCGAGCCGATCTGTGCCGCTGCTGTGCGCGATCTGAGGCAGTTGCCCGAGGCGCACCTCGCGAAGAACCCGATCGAACGCGCCGCGGTCATCGACCGGGCGACCGTTCGGCTCGAGACGATGCTGGCCGATCTGCGAAAGGCCGTGCCCGCCACGGCGGACGCCAAGTGGATCAACACATGGCTCGACGACTGGCAGATCCACATCGGTGACCGCAACGACTTCGTGCACCGGCTGCGGACGGTCGGCCGCAGCGCCGAGTTCCTCGAGACGCAGAAGGCCGGCACGCAGATCTCGAATTCACTGACCCACTACGCCGAGATCAATCACATGGAGTCGTGCGGCCCGCCCGGAGACGTGTGACGGCCGCGGCCACCATCCTGAGCAGCCCCGGGTCGACGTCGTAGGCCACGAGGTCGGCCACGTCGACCCAGCGGATGTCCTGCGACTCGTGATTGCCCGTCGGCTGCGCTCCAGTGGGCGCCACCACCAGGAACCGCACGTCGAGGTGCAGGTGGGCATCCTCGCCGGGCGGATCGACCAGGTGGATGTCGAGGTCGATCGGCGCAGGATCGATCCAGAGACCGTCGATCCCCGACTCCTCGGTCGCCTCGCGCAGCGCCACGGCCGCGAGAACGACCTCGCCGTCGGCGTGACCACCGGGTTGGAGCCACCGCTGCAACTTGGTGTGGAAGAGCAGCAGCGTCGTGTCGCCGCTGGCGTCGAGCACGCACGCGGAGCCGGTCAGATGACCCGGGCGGCACGAGCGCTCCGCGAGGTCGGTGTGATGATCGAGCAGCTCGAGCATCACGAGCCGATCCTTCTCGAGCGCCTGGTCGCCGACCGGCACCGCGCACACGACGGCACGCGCCACCGCGAGTTCATCGTCGGTGCTCAAGTCGACGGGATGCTCGACAGCGACGCGGCGCGCTGCGCGTCGACATCGAGGCGGGCCCGCGCCGCGACCATCTGGATCGCCACCGGGCCGGGTCCGGCGCCGCCGCGCGTCGTGCGGCGAGTCACCGCCACGCCCGGTTGCAGGAGCGCGACTCCGTCGGCGCCGAGACGAGGCTCCGCCGCGACCAACTCGGCGAGTGGCAACCCCTCGTCGATCGAACGGCGCACGATCGCGCCGACAACGGCGTGCGCCTCGCGGAACGGCATGCCCTGCGCGACGAGATGTTCGGCGAGGTCGGTGGCCGAGGCGTAGGGGCTGTCGGCGGCTTGCGCCATGCGATCGGTGCGGAACTCGAGCGCCGCGAGCATCGCGGACATCGCGCCGAGCGCGAGCCGGATCTGGTCGACGCTGTCGAACAGCGGCTCCTTGTCCTCCTGCAGATCACGGTTGTAGGCAAGCGGCAACGCCTTGAGCGTCACCAACAGGCCGGTCAGATTGCCGACCACGCGACCCGTCTTGCCGCGAGCGAGTTCGGCAATGTCGGGATTCTTCTTCTGCGGCAGCATCGAGCTGCCCGTCGAATGCGCGTCGGACAAGCGGACGAACCCGAACTCGTCGGTCGACCACAGCACGATCTCCTCGCCGATCCGCGAGAGGTGGACGGCGATCATCGCCAGGTCGAACAGCCCCTCGGCGACGAAGTCGCGGTCGCTCACCGCATCGAGCGAGTTGTCGAACGCGGCAGCGAAGCCGAGGTCGACGGCGGTCGCGAGCGGATCGAGCGGCAGACTGGAGCCGGCGAGCGCACCAGCGCCGAGTGGTGATACGTCGAGTCGGCGGTGCGCGTCCATGAGGCGGTCGAGGTCGCGGCTGAATGCCCAGAAGTGCGCGAGCAGGTGGTGGCTCAGCATCACCGGCTGCGCCTGTTGGAGATGGGTGTACCCCGGGAGGTAGGCGTCGCCGGCGGCATCGGCTCGCTGCAGGAGCGTCCGTTGCAGCACGACGAGGCGAGTCGCGATCGCCACGGTCGCCTCCTTGCAGAACAGCCGGAACGCGGTGGCCACCTGGTCGTTGCGGCTGCGGCCGGTGTGGAGCCGCGCACCCGCAGCGCCGGCCAACGACGTCACCCGCCGTTCGATGGCCGTGTGGATGTCTTCATCGGTGTCGACGAACTCGAAGGTGCCGGAAGCGAGCTCGCCGCCCGTCGTCTCGAGCGCCTGGAGCACCGACGCGACCTCGTCGTCGGCGAGGATCCCGGCGCGACCGAGGCCGCGGACGTGCGCCATGCTCGCGACGA
>JAYTFP010000108.1:0-7388 GCA_043734285.1 Acidimicrobiaceae bacterium | reverse complement strand
TCTCCTGATGGAGCGTGCCGCCTCTCGGCGCACGCTCAGGTGTCAGCGTGAGCAGGCTCCGGCGGGGGCGTGCTCTCGTGCAGTTCCTGGAGTGTTCGTTCGACGAATTCGCGGTCGTCCGGGTCGGGCTCGTCGGGGGCGTAGAGCGATTGGTCGATCAGTCGGCCGACGCGTTCGAGACGGTCGTCCGACCACGCCCGCGACAGGTCGGCGGCGTAGTCCGACGCCGTCTGGCTCGGTCGTCTCGCGTGGTCGACCGTTCCCCCGAGTCGCTCGAGGCGCAGCTCCATCGTCGCCTCCCACCGCTGGGAGCGTTCGCGCGGTACCCGTCGCGGTGCAGCGCGGCGACGGCCGCGCAGCAGGCGGATCGCGGGCTCGCCCAGCACGACGATCGCGCCCGCGACGAGCAGGGCGGTCGCGAGCGTGCCCGAGAACCAGTCGGTCGGCTGCTTGACCTGATCGCCAGAGAGCGGGACGTTCGCGGTCGGGTCGAAGGGTACCCAGCCCACGGTCGGGAACCAGACCTCGGTCCACGCGTGTGCGTCGCGTTCGCGGACCTCGTAGCGCTGAGTGATGGCGTTGCGCTGTCCGGGGACGAATCCGATCGCGAGCCGCGCGGGCACGTGGTTGAGGCGAAGCAGCACCACGAGACTGCTGGCGATCTGCTCGCACCACCCCTCGTGACTCTCGAACAGGAAGTCGTCCACGACGTCACGGCCGCTCGGCGCCAACGGCGAGTTGATCGAGTACGACACGTGGCCACCGAGCCACTCGATGATGCGATGCACGCGATCGAAGTTGTTCCCCGCGCCCGCCGTGATCGACGCGGCGATTGCTCGCACGCGGTCGGTCGCGGGCGTGGTCGTGTACGCATCTATGATCTCGCGGGGGATCTGCGAGTCGTCGGTCGTCCGTAGCTGCTGCCCGGTGACGTCGGGCTGGTGGCTGGTCACCGAGTAGGACGCGCCCGCGCCGAACGGCTCGGCGGGACGGAGCTCGCCGTCGATCCCTTGTCGGATTGCGGGACCGGCGGTGACGTGGGTGGGACTCGGCGCGGCCGGGAGCACGACCGCATACGGCGCGACGAGGCGGATCGTCTGATGGATCGTCTGCTCCGCCGACGCGGCGAGATCGGTCGACTGGGGTCTCACGTTGCCGTCGGCACCGAGCAGGGTGAGGCCGGTGTTGCTGTGCGTCCAGTTCTCGCCGTCCCAGCGGTCGAACGTCTGGGTCCGCCAGAACGAGGGTGCGTCGGACGCGACCGTCATCACCATCTTGTCGCCGAGGTGAGGCCGATCAGCCATGTCGAGCTGGTTCGCGCCAGCGAGCGGGCTGCTCGGGTGATAGCTGCTGAAGTCGGCCGCATCGCCCGGCGACGATCCACTGTCGAACCGCATCGCGGCGGTGGGTCCGAGCGCGACAGTGACGGCCGCGACGAGTGCGGCGACCGCGAGCGCGTCACGGGCCATCGGAGCGCCGGATCCCTTCGCTCGTGAAAGGGCACTGCCCCGGTCGGCGTGGTGCTCGGCGCGGGTCGCGAGCACGAGAACGACCGCGGTCGTGACGGCCCAACCGATCAGCCCGGGCGCGGCCAGCATCGATCCGTCGGCGCCGAGCTGGCCGTATCGGGCGAGCAACAGGGCGCCGAGCATCACGACGACGCGGCTCACCCATCGCACCGGCAGCGACCGGAGCGCGAGGACCGCGAGCGCTCCCGAGAGCGCGCCGGCGCCGAATCCGATGAAGGCGGAGCGGCCCGAGGACGGCACCGTGAGCGTGGCGAATCCGAGCGATGCGGCGGAGAATGCCGTCAGCAATCCCAGGAGGCCCCCGCCGAGTCCGGTGCGATCCGTGGCGACGGTGGTGTGCGTCGGCATGTGGATCGCGAGCCGGATGTCGCTACCGGCTGGGTGGTCTGGTGTCACGCGACGACCTTCGGCGTGTCGTCGCTGACGCCCGGCGACACATGGACCCTCGACCATCCCTGAGGAGGTGACGCGGGCTCGCCCGCGTCGGCGGATGCCAGCTGACGGGCGGCGTCGCCGTATCGCAGGATCAGCTCGGCGGTCGCGATCCCGTCGTTGCAGGTGCAGAGCACGACACGGCCGCCGCGGTGCAGGATCGCCTGGATGATGCCCGCGGCACGCGAGACGGCCGCCTCGACCGCGTCGAGCGACGCGGCACCGCGCAGGTCGACGACGACGGCCTCGCCGAGCTCGGACGGCGGCTCGAATTCGCGGACCACCAGCGAACCGGCGTGTGCCGACGACGGCCAGTGGACCAGGTGCGCAGGATCGCCGGGGACGTAGGGCCGTACCGATCGTGCGACGTCACCCCGGGCGGTGACGCGGGATGGCTGATGATCCGCGTCGACCGATGCTGCTCGGCGCGGGCGCCAGTCGGCGGCGTCGGGGCGGGGCCCGACGATCATCGGCGTCGGCAGTTCGAGCAGGAACGACCGCCTGACCTGGAGCAGACCGATCGGGGCGGTCGTTCGGGCTTCGAGGACGAGTGACCGGACGACGCCACGAGTGAGGCTCTCGACGGGAAACGGTCCCTCGGCCGGTACCGACGCGCCACGCCAGCGTGGCTTCGCCGTCGTCATCCAACGGAGCGCGATGTCGGACGCGGCGCCGCGGAGCGCGATGACGATGTCCGCGCTACCGCCGGCCGTCGCATCGCGGGGCGCCGAACGGAGTTCGACGCGGATCGTCGTCGCGGTGATGATCGGCCACAGGATGCCGACCCCGATCACGCCGGCGCCGCACGCCCAGACCATTCCTGCCACGAGCGGATCGGCCGCGGTGCGAACGGTGAACGCGGCGACCTGGATCGCGACGACCATGAACACGCCGAGCGGAGTCGGCACCACCGCGACGCCTCGCCGCGCGGATCCCGGGATCAGGGACGCGGGACGGGGCATCGCGTCAGCACGGTCTCGAGGATCCTGCGGGCCGCGAAGGTGTCGACCCGTCCGTCGACCGACACGCGGTGCGCGTACGCGGCGGCGAACATCGCCTGCACGTCAGCGGGGGTCAGATACTCGCGACCGCTCAGCACAGCGTGCGCTCTCGACACGTTCAACAGGCTGGTCGACGCCCGGGGTGACGCGCCGACGCTGAGCCCTGGTTGCGACCGGGTCGCCTCGGTCAGGTCGAGCAGGTACTCGATGACGGGGGCAGCGCAGTAGAGCCGGCGGATGACCGCGATGGCTGAGGCGACCTCGTCGGGCGTGGTCACCGGCTGGATCTGGTCGAGCACGTCGACGCCGCCGCGGCCGGTGATGATCTCGCGCTCGGAATTGCGGTCGGGGATCCCCATCGTCAGCACGACCGCGAACCGGTCGAGCTGGCTCTCGGGGAGCGGGAACGTGCCGATCTGGCCGAACGGGTTCTGGGTCGCTACGCAGACGAACGGACTGGGGAGCGGCCAGGTGCGGCCGTCGACGGTCGCCTGGTGCTCGGCCATCGGTTCGAGCAGGGCGGCCTGTGTGCGGGGCGACGCGCGGTTGACCTCGTCGATCAGCACGACGTTGGCGAACAGCGGCCCGGGACGGAACTCCCACGAGCCGTCGTTCGGGTGGTACACCGACGTGCCGGTGATGTCGGTGGGCAGCAGGTCGGGGGTGCACTGGACGCGTCCGAACTTGCCGCCCATCGCCGCCGCGATGCTCTTCGCAAGGAGCGTCTTGCCGGTGCCCGGGAGATCCTCGATCAGCAGGTGCCCGCCGCCGAGCAGGCCTGCGAGGGCGACCCGGACCGACTCGGGCTTGCCCCGCACAGTGCTCGAGACCGCGGTCACGAGCGCGGACGCGAGGTCGACGGGGGATCGGTCGGTGCTGTTCATGGCCTCGGTGGTCAGCAGTTCGTCGGACAGCGCGTCGGTCATTGGCCATAGCCTTTCATGTCGAAGGCACACCCGAGCCTTCGTTCGCACCGGTTACTGTCCGAAATCACAGCGGGGCGATGATGTCCTGCAGGGGGGACGACGAATGACCACATCCAGATTCGTGAAGGTGCTCGCCGCGCTTGCATTGTTCGCTGCGGCCGCGTGTTCCGATTCGAAGAGCGGTTCGACGACCAACGCGGTCGCGCCGGCCGAGCGCGTCGGTGAAGTCAACGGATGGCAGAAGGTCGTCGCGCCGAGCACGTGCGTGTGCAGCGACAACTCGGCCTTCAACTTCTTCGTCCATCGTGGCGATCCGACGAAGGTGCTCTTCTACCTCGAGGGTGGCGGCGCGTGTTTCAGCGCGTCGACCTGCGGTCCGCCCAAGCCGAGCTTCAACCCGAACCTCGTCGGTGATGATGGTCCGGCCAAGGATGGCCCGAAGGGCATCTTCGACTTCGCGAACAGGGCGAATCCGTTCGCCGACTACTCGGTTGTGTTCGTGCCGTACTGCACCGGTGACGTGCACCTCGGCAACGCGGTGCACGACTACGGCGATGGAGTGGTCGTCCACCACAACGGCTACATCAACGCCAGCACCGCTCTCGCGGCGACCGCCACGGCGTTCCCCGGCGCGAAGAGCGTGGTCGTGGCCGGAGGCAGCGCCGGATCGGCGGGATCACCGCTGTACGCCGGTCTCGCGCACGACGCGTTCCCGAAGGCGCACGTGTCGCTCATCGCCGACGGCTCGGGTGCGTACCCGGCGACCGAGGCGATCACCGCGGCGATCGGAGCGCTGTGGGGTACGACCAGCGCCATTCCGCCGTGGCCCGAGAATGTCGGCCTCGCGCCGAACTCGTGGACGCTGCCCGGCATCGTCGTGCAGGCCGCCAAGCACGATCCCGATCTGACGGTGGCGATCGTGAACACCGCCTACGACGAGACACAGACCGATTTCGTGAAGAAGGTGGGCATCAACGCCGACGATCTCGGGGCGCTGATCGACGACAACACCAAGCTCATCGAGTCGAAGGGGGTCAAGGTGCACAGCTGGGTCGGGCCCGGCACGCTGCACACGATCCTGACCCGGCCGCAGTTCTATACCGACACCGTCGAGGGCACGTCGGTCCGTGACTGGGTCGCCGACCTCATCACCGGCAAGGACGCGCCCGACGTCCACTGCAAGGACTGCAAGAAGCCGGCCTGACCTGCGATCAGCCGCTGCGCCGTTGGAGCGCGAGGCCGATGACGAGACACGCAGCAGCGACCAGCGGCGGCGCAAGGTGCCACGGGTTGGTGTAACCGACCGCGAAGTGGACCGTGAGCGCCGCTCCCAGCGACACCACGCCCGCGAGGCCGACCGCTTGGTGCAGATGGCGACTGAAGCCGGAGCACCACAGGCACATCGCCGTCGTGAGGCCCATGGTCACGACCCCGCCCCCGAACCCGACACGATCGTGCGCCAGGAGCGGGACCAGGTGCGGGCTGACGGCGCGGATCGCACGCGCGTCGAGCCGCATGAACGTGAGGTCCTCCGCCACGAACGTGTCGCCCAGACCGACCCGGAGGATGAGCAGACCACCGCCGAGGGTCGCGAGCGCTCCGCCGAGGAGTACGAGGCGACCGAGCATCGGGCGCGTCCGTGGGGAGGACCAGTCGCCGACGCGCAACAACGACGAGGGCGACGTGCCCGTCATCACGGCTCGGGTCCGATACATGCCGGTCGCGAACACCGGCATCAGGAGCAACGTGCCGATGCCGTGCCACGTGTCGAGGTAGCCGTAGCCCAGGTACCCCAGGAAGGTGAGGAAGCCGACTGCCCCGGAAACCGCGAGTGCCCACCACGCCCACGGCTCGCGACGTGAGAGCGGGAACGCGACGAGCCAGGCGTAGAGGATGCCCATGCCGGCGAGCGTCCCCCCGAACGAGGCCCGATCGTGGACCATGAAATCGACGATTCTGCAGGACGCGACCGCGCAGAGTTGGTCGCTGTTCATCCCGAGGTATGCGGAATCGTGCGGCAGGAGCTGTCCCGTGGCTGCCAGGAAGATCGCGAATCCACCGGCGAACACGAGGCTCCCGGCGACGGCGAACAGCAACGGCCGTCCATCGCCCATGAGCACCGAGAGGAATCCCTGCTCAGGTCCGCGCGGTTCATTCGGCAGCGACACGTGGTCAGTCTCGCCGAACTCTCGTCAGCGTCGCGGCTAGCGCGCCACGAAGTACTTGGCGCGGGGGTGGTGGAGGATGATCGCCGAGGTGGTCTGCTCGGGTTGGTACTGAAACCCGGTCTCTTCGCTGACCTCGATGCCGATGCGCTCGGCGCCGAGCAGCTCGGCCACCTTCTCGTTGTCCTCGAGATCGGGACACGCGGGATAGCCCCACGAGTAGCGCCCGCCGCGGTACTGCTGGCGGAAGAGGCCCGCGAGATTGGGTCCGTCTTCGGCGGCGAATCCCCACTCGGAACGGATGCGGTGATGCCACAGCTCGGCGAGCGCCTCGGCCATCTCGACGCCGATGCCGTGCAGCATCAGGTAGTCCTGGTACTTGTCGGCGGCGAACAACTCGGCGGTGCGCTCCGACACTTTCGAACCCATCGTGACGATGTGGAACGCGACGTGGTCGAGCTCGCCGCTGTCGATCGGCCGCACGAAATCGGCGATCGACAGCCACGGCTCGAGGTTCTGCCGCGGATACGCGAAGCGCGTGCGCTCGGTCGTGCGCGTCTCGTCGGTCCAGATCACGATGTCGTTGCCGTCGCCGTTCGCCGGGAAGTACCCGTAGACGACCTGTGGCACGAGCAGATCCTGCTGCTTGCACGCGGCGAGCAGCGCCCGCATCTGCGGTCGAATCCGGTCCTTGAACTCGGGATCGGTCTCGGTCGCCTTGCCATCGGGACCCTTCTCGGGCCGGAACTGCCACTGGTTGCGGAACAGCGCGGTCTCGTTGATGTACCCGGCGATGTCGTCGAGCGGGATGCCCTTGACGATGCGGCTGCCGACGAACGGCGGCGCGAACAGCGGGTTGTCGGTCTCGGCCTCGGGTGATCGTGCGGGGATCGTCGACGGGTCGACCTCGGCCTTCTCGCGTCGTCGGATCGTGCTCTCGATGGGCACGCGTCCGGCGTCGTCGTCGACGAGTTCGCCGCGGCGGATCTGCCCGAGCGTGTCCATCACGTGCAGACCCTCGAACGCGTCCTTTCCGTAGAAGAGCCGACCCTCGTAGACCTCGCGCAGATCGCGCTCGACGTAGGTGCGCGTCAGCGCTGCACCGCCGAGGATCACCGGGAGGTTGGCGAGCCCGCGCGAGTTCAGCTCTTCCAGGTTGTCGCGCATGATGAGCGTGCTCTTGACGAGCAGCCCCGACATCCCGATCGCGTCGGCCTTGATCTCGAGCGCCTTGTCGATCATCTCGGTGATGGCGATCTTGATGCCGAGGTTGTGCACCTCGTAGCCGTTGTTGGTGAGGATGATGTCGACGAGGTTCTTGCCGATGTCGTGCAC
>JAYTFP010000107.1:0-6909 GCA_043734285.1 Acidimicrobiaceae bacterium | reverse complement strand
CGTCGGAGGCGTCGGTCTGCTCGCGGTGCGGCTGGTGATCCTGACAGCGCTCGTCGAGGCGTCGTACCGGTTCGTCGAGATGCCGATCCGGTCCCGGGGATGGCGGATCCGTCCGCTCGCCGCGGGCGCGATCGTCGTCGCCGTGGCGGCCTCACTGCTCCCGCTCGCGGGCGACGCGTCAGTCGGCCTTGAGCGGCAGTGGGACATCGCGGGAGCGGTCCCTTCCGCCGCGTCGGGCGCGACGAGGGTCCTCGTCCTCGGTGACCTACTCGCGCCGCTCGTCGGCCCCCAGCTGACGGCGCCGGTCGCGGTCTGGTACTCGAACGATCTCGCCTGCTCGTTCGTGCAGGTCGGTTCGTTCTTCAACGGCACGCGCCAAGTGATCGACGACGACTACTGCCGTCATTGGCGTCAGCGTTGGGCCGACGCGGTCGATGACTTCCGCCCGGCGGTGGTGGTGATCACGTCCGGATACTGGGACACGCTGCCGCGCACCGTCGGCGCGCATCGGGCGAGCGTCGACGAACTCGAGCAGATGTACACGACCGCGATCAAGAGCCAGATCGCGGTGGTCCGCAGCGCCCGCGGATTCCACAGCGGCACCTCACGGATCGTCGTGGTGCGGCCCGGTGACCTGTCAGCGATGACGCCTCCCGGACCGATCGATGCGGGCGACGTCCGGCAAGCCGGCTCGGCCTACGCGCGTGCGATCGACACCGTCACGGTGTGGGCCGGCAATGTCGAGGTCGTCGACGGACCGCCGGGACGGCCGACGACGAGCGACTGGCGCGACTGGTCGCGGCGCGACCTCCCGGTGATCGTCAGTTCGCCTCGGCGTCGATGATGCTCAGGCCTCATTGGCATCGGAGATGCCCTGATCGAGGGTGTTCCACGACAACGTCGCGCACTTGATGCGCACCGGGAACTTCACCACGCCGCGGAGCGCTTCGAGATCGCCCAACGCGATGTCGGGCATCTCGATCTCGGCCTCGGCGCCGTCGAGCGACAGCTCGTGGATCGACATCATCGCCTTGAACGCCTTCATCAGCTCGCGCGCCTGCGCCACGGTCTTGCCCTTGACCGCGGCCGACATCATCGACGCCGACGATTGGCTGATCGAGCAGCCCTGACCGCCGATGCGGATGTCACGGATGACCCGCGAGTCGGGATCGGCACCGTCATCGAGGTCGAGGAAGACCACGATCTCGTCGCCGCACAACGGATTGAACCCCTCGGCGCGGTGTGCCGGCGGGCTCGCGAGCTCGCCCCTGTTCCGCGGTGAGCGGTAGTGGTCGAGGATGATTTCGCGGTACAGGTCTTCGAGCCCGGCCATTTCGGTTTCCTTGTCGGTCAGAAGGTGAAGAACTCGTCGGCGGCGGCGAGAGCCTCGACGAGTGCATCGACATCGGATTCGTCGTTGTACACGTAGACGGATGCTCGCGCAGTTGCACCCACCCCGAGATATTTCATCAGCGGCTTCGCACAGTGGTGCCCGGCGCGGACGCACACATTCCGCTCGTCGAGGATCTGGCTGATGTCGTGGGGGTGGACGTTGCCGAGTTGCATCGACAACACGCCGCCGCGCTGTGTGGCGTCGGCAGGTCCGTGGATCACCAGGTGGTCGCCGAAGCGCTTGCCGAGCGCGTCGAACGCGTAGTTGGTGAGCGTGATCTCGTGGTCGCGCACGGCCTGCATGCCGAGTGAGCTGAGGTAGTCGACCGCCAGACCGAGCCCGACCGCTTCGGCGATCGGGGGAGTGCCGGCCTCGAACTTGTGGGGCACCGGCGCGCTGGTGAACCCGTCGAGGGTGACCTGCTCGATCATGCCGCCGCCGCCGAGGAACGGGGGCATGGCGTCGAGCAGTTCGCGGCGTCCCCAGAGGACGCCGATACCGGTGGGGCCGCACATCTTGTGGCCCGAGAACGCGATGAAGTCGGCGCCCATCGCGACGACGTCGGTCGCCACGTGGGGCACGTACTGGCAGGCGTCGACCGACACGATCGCGCCCGCAGTATGCGCTCGATCGGCGATCTCACGGACGGGGTTGATCGTGCCGACCACGTTCGACATCGCGGTGAGGCTGACCGCCTTCGCGCCGTCGAGCAGGGTGTCGAGATCGCTGAGGTCGAGGTGGCCGTCGTCGGTCAGCGGGATCCAACGGATGGTCAGCCCGAGCTCGGCCGCCATGATGTGCCACGGCACGATGTTCGCGTGGTGCTCCATCTGGGTGAGCACGACGACATCGCCCGCGGTGAGGTTGGCGCGACCCCACGACTGCGCCACGAGATTGAGGCTCTCGGTCGCGTTCTTGGTGAAGATGACCTCGTCGGCCGACGGCGCGCCGATGAATCGCGCGATCTTGGCGCGGGCCGCCTCCATCGCGTTGGTGGCGTTCTCTGCGAGTCGGTAGACGCCGCGGGCGACGTTCGCGTTCGATGTCTCGTAGAACGTCGAGAGGCCGTCGATGACCACGCTCGGCTTCTGCGACGTCGCCGCCGAATCGAGGTAGACGAGCTCGGGATGGCGGACCGAGAGCAGCGGGAAGTCTCGTTTGACCTCGCGACCGAGGACCGGCGCGCCCGTCATGCGAGCGCTCCCTGCCATGCGTCGAAGCCGCCGGCGTCGATCTGGTGCGCGAGTTCCATGCCGCCGGTCGCGACGATGCGGCCGTCGACGAGCACGTGCACGAAGTCGGGTGAGAGGTGATCGAGCAGGCGCTGATAGTGCGTGATGACGAGCACGCCCATCTCGGGGCGCGCCGCGCGGACCTCGTTGATGCCGGCGGCGACGACGCGGAGCGCGTCGATGTCGAGACCCGAGTCGGTCTCGTCGAGGATCGCCAGGTCGGGCTCGAGCATCGCCATCTGCAGGATCTCATTGCGCTTCTTCTCGCCGCCCGAGAAGCCCTCGTTCAGGTAGCGGTCGGCGAACGCCGGATCCATGTCGAGCTTGGTCATCCACTCCATCAACGCGAGCCGCACTTCGAGGATCGACATGTCGTCGATGCCCTTGCGCACGCCCATCGCCTGGCGCAGGAACGACCGGACGGGGACGCCCTTGACCTCTTGGGGGTACTGGAAGGCCAGGAAGATGCCAGCCTTGGCCCGCTCGTCGACGGGCCAGGAGGAGATGTCGTCGCCCTTGTACCTCACCGCACCGCCGGTGACGCGGTACTCGGGGCTGCCCATCAGGGTCGAGGCGAGCGTGGTCTTGCCAGAGCCGTTCGGGCCCATGATGGCGTGGACCTCGCCGGCCTGGATCTGCAGCGAGACGCCGTTGAGGATGTCGCCCGCGCCCTCGTCGGACCGCGTGGTGGCGCAGAGGCCGTCGATCTCGAAGAGGGGATTCACGGTCTGGGGAACGCTCATGGCGCCCAGTCTATTTCTCCTACGCGCGTGTTGGAAATAGGAGAGCGGAAGAGGAGAGCGGAAAGAGGAGAGCGGAAAGAGGAGAGCGGAAGAGGAGCGGCCGACCTCAGGTGCTGGGGGTCTCGGCGGGGTCGTCGGCCGTCGCGGGGATGGCGGCGGCGTCGCGTTGGCCGCCGTTGCCGGCCCCCATCGACAGGCCGCCGTTGCGGACCATCCCCGTCAGCGCAGCAGCCAACGCCTCGAAGGGCCCACCGGACCCGCCATTGACGAGCACATCCGGCATGATCTTGACATCGCCGCGGGCGATCGCATCGACGATGTTCACCGCTGCGGTGGCCGCCTCACCGAGCGCCTGGCGCTGCGCCTCGAAGCCGGCAGCCCGGGCGAGTCCCTGAGCTCGCAGTGCGTCGGCCTCGCCGACACCGATCGAGCGGGTCCGGGCGCCCTCGGCGTCGCCGAGGGCCTTCACCGCAGAGGCTTCACCCTGCGCCTCGGCCACGCGGGCGGCCGCCTGGTTCTCCTTGATGGTGATGCCGACCTGCGAGCTCGCGAGCTGCGACTGCATGTCGGCGGTGCCCTTGGCGCGTTCCATCTCGACGCGGGCGACCTCGGCGCGCTGCTGCTCCTCGTACGTCGCCTTCTCCTGGTTGGCGATCTCACGCGTGGTCAGAACCTCGACGATGTCAGCGGGGAACTGCACGTCCTGGATGTACACGCCCTTGGTCTCGACCTGGTACTGCGTGAGGTACTCGGTGATGCGCTCGAGCGCGGTGGCCTGCACGTCGTGACGCGTCTCGATGAACTTGATCGCCTCGAGTTGCTGCAGGGTGTTGCGGAAATGGTTGCCCACCGCCGACTGCAGCACCTCGTTGACGAGGTTCATCATCGTGCCGACCATCGAGATGACCTTGGGCGCACGCGTGTCCGGCACGTGGATCTGCACCTGCAGATCGATCGTGAACACGAAGCCCTCGCGGCTCTTTGCGTCGATCGGCGACAGGTGCGAGTCGAGGCTGTGCGCCTGACTGTTCGCGTTCGCCCAGTTGAGCGTGATGATCGACGTCGGCACGATCTCGGTCGCGTAGCAACGCGGGTTGATCGGGTACTTGCCGGTGCGCAGCGGCTCGCGCCAGATGCCGCGGTGGCCCGGAGCGACGATCGATCCGAACTTGAACTCCTCGCCGGAGGTGTCGACCGTGGGCAGACCCACGAAGCTCTTCACGACGGCGACCTCGCCCTGGTTCACGACGAGCATCGGCACCAGCTCGACGCGCACGAGGAAGGGGTTGAGGAGGTAGGCACCGTAGAGCAGCGGATCGTGTTGCAGCCCGATGAGTCCGCCGTTGTCGATGAACCTCTGGAAGTCCTGGTAGTTGTTGTGCAGGTGGTTCTGGTTGCCGAGCAGCTGCTCGACGACCTCGGCGTCGGACGCGCCGGCGGCCTCGAGTCGGGTGACGTCGTCGTAGCCACCGAGCCGGCTGGCGATGTCGCCCCTGGGCAGCGGCTGACCCTCGAGCGCGACGACCACGCCGACGTAGTCGTTGTTGCCCTGCGGCGTGATGACCGTGACCTGCAGCTGCTCGGGACGCAGACCGAACGCATCAGGGGCGAGGCGGCCCTTCTCGGCGAGGTGCACGAGCTCGGGGGTCGTCGGCATACCGAACACGCGGTTCGGAGTGATGACGATGAACGCCGTCGGGTGCAGCGGCAGCAGGGTGCCGGGCGGCAGGACCGGTCGTTGCACACCCTTCTGCCCACCGTTCGCGATGAAGCCGCGGATGTCGCTGAAGTTGCCGAGCGCGTCGTTGTAGATCGCCGACTTTGCGCCGACCGCGAGGGGCGCACCGACCTGCGAGATGATCACGCCGATCTCTCCCGCGGGCACCTGCATCCAGGGGTGCTTGTCGACGCTGAAGATGGGCCAGAGCTTGAATCGCAAGCCCGGCGCGAGCAGATCGGCCTGGTACCCGGCCTCGCCGTCGAAGGCGATGATGTCGTCGTCGCTCAGCTTCTTGAACGAGAACTTCTTGGTGATCAACCCCACCTCGGCCGGACCGATCGTGTGGAGCGATTGCAGGATGACGACGAGGGCGATGAAGCCGACGACACCGAGGATGACGTAGCTGGTGGTGGACACGTCGAATGTCTAGCCCGTCAACGCGCGTCTCTGAGGTCCTCTTTCCAGGCGCGGAACCGGGTGTGCTCGACACCGCTCGGGCCGGTGCCGACGCCGGTCCCGTCGGGATACAGCCGGAACGAGTACTGCACCCCGAGGTCGTCGCTGTCGACGGCGAGGTAGCGTGCGTCGGCCTTGACCGCGGGGCCGGCGCGCCACAGCAACCAGCGACCGAGGCGGCGCTTGTAGGCGATGGTCTCCGCCGCGATGTCGTCGCCGAGCGTGAGGAGTTCTGCGGGCGCCTCGATCCAGGCGACGGCGACGATGTTGCGGTCGCGTGTGGGCGTCGGCGGCAAGTCGACCGTGTGGATCGGCGTCGTGTCGGGGGGTCGCTGATCGGCCGGCAGCGCTTCGGGCATGGCGTGAACCTACTGGTGCCCGGTCATCGACGCCCTCGGGTCGTCCTCGGCGTGTGTCAGGATTTTCGCCGTGCCGGTTCCCTTTCTCGCGCATCAAGTGCCCGTGCTGCCGCTCAAGATGCGGCGCCCCGATCGCTGGGACGGCCTCGCGCTCGTCGTCGGCAGCATGGTCCCCGACTTCTGGTACGTGACGGTCGGGTTCGACCACGGCTGGGGCGGTCACTCGTTCGTCGTCAACGCGCATGGCTGGTTCCAACCGTTGCGTTGGATCCTGCCATCGATGCTCGTGGTGTGGGCGGTCCGCCACATCGTCGCGCCAGTGGTGCCGCTGGCGTTCCCCGATGCCGGTCGGTGGCACCTCCGCGACTACCGGCTCCTCGCGTCGGCGCACCATCGCTGGTGGGTCACCGCGTACAGCGCGTTCGTCGGCGCGTTCAGCCATGTACTCCTCGACTCGGTCACCCACCGCGACGGCTACTTCGTCACGAACTACTCGATCATGGAGCGCTGGTGGTTCACCATCGACGGCTGGCGCGTCAAGACGTGGTGGCTCGCGCAGTACGTCGGGAGCGTGGTGTTGTGCGCGGCCGCGTTGTGGATGGTGTGGTCGATCGGCCGTCGTCGACTGATGGTGCGTTGGCACGGGGGCGACGCGGCGCCCACCGCGGGAGACCTGACGAGGTGGGGCGCTCGCAAGGTGCGCATGACGCTGGCGGTCTCGGTGATCGTCGGAGCGGCGGTCGGTGTGCCGCGCTACCGGGTCACGCTCGCGACCGCGGCGATGACGACGACGCTGATCGTGCTGGCCGGCGCGGTCGTCGCCGGATGGTGGGCGCAGCGTGACGTGGTGGCCCGTGAGGCCGCGCCCGACTCACCAACCCCGGTCGACCCACTCCTGTAGGTGAGGTCGTTCGGTGCCCATCGTCGTGTCGTTGCCATGGCCCGGCATGACGAGCGTGTCGGCGTCGAACGCCGCGAACAGCAGGCGGTCGATCGACTCGATGAT
>JAYTFP010000106.1:0-15422 GCA_043734285.1 Acidimicrobiaceae bacterium | reverse complement strand
AACCGGGCTACATTGCACAGGACCACACAGCGAAGACGCCCGATCGGCCACTCGTAATGAGCAGGTCAGGAGTTCGATTCTCCTCTCGGGCTCCAAGCCATGAATGCGGACAGGGGCGCGTCGACTCAGTCCCATTCGGTAGCGCCGGTGGTGAATTCGTGGAGCGACCACCAATGTTGGCGGTCATCGAACACCACCACATCGAGAAGGCGGACCCCGACGTCGGCGAGGTGCTTACTGACGATCGCGAATGCCGCCACATCTGACTCGTCGACGGCCGGCGGCGGGTAGATGATCGCGGGCCGCGAGTCGACCACCACACAGCGATCGGTGCAGCCTCCCTCGGTGGCGCAGTGGGCACGCGCCTCGAGCAATGGCGACGGGTCCGCTGCCCAGCTCTTGATGGAGTCGAGCGTGGAGGCGCGCCAACCGCACTGAAGGGCGCCCTCGGCATCGAGATGCCAAACCTCGGGCCAGGTCTTCCAACCGATGGTCCGGTCGACCGCCGCATAGTCGACCAGATCGAGCGGGTTGCGGAAACGGCAGGAACTGATGGCTGGGAGGACGGTCGTCGCGGTCAGGGGCTCGGCGTCGTAGAGGTGCACGGCTGATTCCGATCGATCGGGGGTTCAGCGGACCATCGACGAGGGCCTGCAACTCGTTGCGGCAGCGTACGTGGCCCTACCGACAACGTCGGATGCCACCGGTGCCCCAACCTTGTACGCGCGGAGTGAGCATCGAGGCTCTACGACGTGGTCCGTAGCACTTGGGATACACTGTGGTTCATGACTGAAAGCACAGCATCTGTCCAGCGGTCCTTCCGACTGTCGCTGAGCACAAGCGAACTGCTTGACGAGGCGGCCGAGACGGCGAGTGAGTCCCGCAACGCGCTCGCTGACCGTCTGCTCGGCGAAGCCCTCCGCACCGATCGACACCCTCTGATCCGGTTCCGAACCGGAGCGGCAGGTCGTCGCGAGCCGCTCATCGTGGGGACACGCCACCTCGTTCGCCAGGTGGTTGCGTCGGTCAGGGAGCACAGCGGGAACATCGAGGACACAGCGGACTACCTCGACGTGCCTCTCAGGGTCGTTCGAGCGGCGGTGTCCTACTACGCCGACTTCACCGATGAGATTGCCGCAGACGCCGAGTGGGCAGCCCGGAACGTAGCTGACGAACGCGCTCGCTGGGAGCGTGGGCAGGCC
Source organism: Acidimicrobiaceae bacterium (assembly GCA_043734285.1). GTDB lineage: Bacteria > Actinomycetota > Acidimicrobiia > Acidimicrobiales > Microtrichaceae > JAYTFP01. Next base: position 14,220 of record JAYTFP010000106.1, on the reverse strand, counting down.
GCGATCGCGTGAAGCTGGCGTTGGACCACCACTACTTTCCGCAGATTGCTCGAGAACTTCGTGACCGGGGCCATGATGTCGTCGCGGCTGTCGAAGTGGGCTGGGACGCTGAAGACGATGAGCCGTTGCTCGACCTGTGCACCAGTGACCGCCGGGCTCTGGTCACGAACAACGTCGCCGACTTCGCGGTCATCGCTCGACGATGGCAGACCGAGGGTCGGCAGCACCGAGGGCTCGTCTTCACTTCCGACGCGAGCCTGCCGCGTACCCGCAACACCATTGGGCGCTACGTGGACGAGATCGCCTCGCTGATGCAGGGCAACCCGGCTGATGACGGTTTCATCGACCGGGTTCACTGGCTCTGAAATCCAACAAGTTCGATTCTCCTCTCGGGCTCCACTGGTGCAATACCCTCACCTGAGCATGGGAGGCACGTCGCCGGAGCCGGGTTGGTACCGCGATCCGAGCGATCCGTCCCGTCAGCGCTACTGGGACGGCGCCGCGTGGACAGAGCACACGGGCCCGGCCGCCGTGCCGCCCCCGTGGGCTATCTCCGCACCAGATCGCAACACCGCGGCAGTCGGTTCACTCGGCGTGGCGAGTCTGTGGACGCGAGCTGCCGCCTACGTGATCGACCTCGTCATCCTGTGGAGCGTCGACGTGATCGTGTCGATTCTGGCGTCGCTCGGCGCCCTCGGCATCGTCGCAGGGAGTTGCGAGCACGACAGGGCGGGCCTCTTCGTCGTCCGGACGTGCGGGACCAATTGGGTGTATCTGCCGATCGTGCTCGGTGCCATTGGGATCATCTACGCGTGGTACCGCCTCGGTCCACGGCGGATCACGCAACACGGCGCCACCATCGGTATGCGGCAGATGGGCATCGAACTCGTGGACGCCATGACGGGGCGGATGGTCGGGGCTGGTCGCTCGCTGCTGCGAGCGGTCCTCTCCGGCGTCGTGCTCACCGCCACGATCATCGTCCTCTGGACGCTCTGGGTCGCGGCGACCGCGCCGAGGTTCGCGGCGGGGCACACCGCCTCACCCATTGATCACCTCTCGAGAACGTCTGCCGTCCCCATGATCATCATTCTTCCGCTGCTTGCCATGTTGCCCGCTGTGCTCGCCATGTTCGATGGACGCGGGCAGGCATTGCACGACAAGGCCACAGTCACGCTCGTGCGGATCGAACGACCGGCGAACTGGAGGGCCGTCGCTTCGTTCGCCGCGTTCATGGCAGGCGAACTCGCGTTGCTGTGGGAACCGCTCACCAACTGGGTCCTCGGCCTCGCCACATTCACATCGAGCGTGAACGCCACGCCCTTCTCGCAGATCTACAGCAACAACGCGACCCTCGGCTGGGTCGCGGTCGTCTGCTTCGTCGTCGCGATCACGACGGGCTTGTTCTCACCCGACACTCATCGGTTGAGGTCCGCAGGCCAAGGTCTTCGCGGCACGTCGATGGCGCTCAGCGCGGTCGCCGTCGTCGTGGTGGTGCTCGCGCTCGTGAGCGGCCACACGGGAGCCACGCCGGCGGCTGATCCCACCCGTCGTGTCCCCGCCAGCGATGGGCGTCCGACGTCATCTCCTCCAGCCGTGACGACGACGACGATCCCTCCTGGACCGAACTTCTCCCGAGCTGAATTCGACGCGGTGACCGTCGGCATGACGGACGTGCAGGTTCGCAAGATGCTCCATGGGGTATGCGGTCCCACGGGCACCTCGCGAGTTGGAACTGGTCCGGAATTCCCGTTTTTCACGTGCTACCAGTACGCGCCGCCCGCCACGGCCGCCACGGACGGCTACACGCCACACGAAGCCGATTTCACGTTCTCCACAGACCTCCACCTTCTGTCCAAGGAAGACGTGGGAGTGCGCTGAGCAGCGCGGCGCACACGGATTCCGCAGCGGTCAGCCTCAGGGTGTTGCAACCCGCTCATCGTTCGCGACGTCGCGCATCCGAGTCCGACGTTCCTCGGCTCGTCGCTCGGTGAGGAGTCTCGTGACCTGGTCGACAGATCCGGGACGGGCGAAGAGGTACCCCTGCGCAAGGTCGCAGCCGAGGTCGTGGCACGCGGTTCGTTGGCCTTGTGTCTCGATGCCTTCGGCGATCGCGACCATGCCGAGCGCGTGAGCGAGGCTGGCGAGGTTCGAGGTGATCACGGCGCTCTTGGGGTCGTGTTCCATTCCCTGGATGAACGAGCGGTCGACCTTGATGACGTCGATCGGGAATCGGCGGAGTTGGGCCAGCGACGAGAAGCCGGTACCGAAGTCATCGATCGCGATGCGGACCCCGAGTGAGTGCACGTCGTCGAGTTCGGCGAGGGCTCTCTCGCCGGCGGGACCTTCGACAACGATGGCCGTCTCGGTGACTTCCAGACCGAGACACTCGGGGGGAAGGCCCGTCCTCTCGAGCGCTCGCCTGACGATGTCGCTCACGCCGCCGCTGGACAGCTGCTTCCCGGACAGGTTGACCCAGGTGGTGAACGGCGGTGTGATGAGACCGTCACGCAGCCACTGTGCCGTTTGCTCGCATGCTTGATCGAGGACGGATTCGCCGAGAGGGATGATCAGCCCGGTCGCCTCGGCGATCGGAATGAACTGATCGGGGAGCACGAGGCCACGAGTCGGAGATTCCCAACGGACGAGGGCTTCCAGCCCGACCAGCTCGTTCGTGTCGAGGTCGATCTCCGGCTGATAGTGGACGATGAGTTCGCCTCGTTGGAGTCCGTCCCGCAGATCGTGTTCGAGATGGAGCAACTCGCCGACCTCATGGCCCATCGTGCTCTGGAAGACCTCGACTTGAGCTCCGCCGTTTCGTTTCGCCACGTACATGGCGACGTCGGCTTGGCGGACGAGTTCCTCCGCCGTCGCGGCCCCACCGCGGTGCAGTGCGATACCGATGCTCGCACCGAGGACGAGATTGCGGCCCTCGATGGTCACCGGTTCGAGGAGTCGTTCGAGGAGTCGTTGGGCGATGGCGAGCGCTTCGGGTTCGCGGGCACCGTCGAGCAACATCGCGAACTCGTCGCCGCCGAGGCGAGCCAGGGTGTCGCTCGGTCGCGTCATTGCAGCGAACCTCGAGGCCAGCTGTTGGAGCAACTTGTCGCCGGAGCCGTGACCGAGGCTGTCGTTGACCTGCTTGAACCGGTCGAGATCGATGATGAGTACGGCCAGCGGGTCGCGAGACCGTCCCGAACGGGCGAGCGCCTGGTTGAGGCGGTCGGAGTAGAGGGCGCGGTTCGCGAGTCCGGTGAGCGCATCGTGGAACGCCTGGTGGGTCAGTTCCTTCTCGAGACGAACCCGCTCGGTGATGTCGCGTGCGTTGAGCACCACGCTGCGGAGGTGACGATCCTTGCGGAGGTCGCTGACGTGCGCCTCGACGTGCCGCCATTCCCCGAACTTCGCCGACAGGAGGAACTCGATCTGACGAGGTTCCGCCGTCGAGCACGCTGACGTCACCGAGGCGCGGTCGTCAGGGTGGACGAACTCCATGAAGCCGTCACCGAGCAACCGGTCGTCGGGCTGGCCGATCATCGACGAGACCGACTCGCTGGCATACCGGCATCCGCCGTCACCGATGACGACCACGAGATCGGTCGACGACCTGACCAGGCTTCGGAAGTGAGCGCCCTGCCGTCTCGTGGCTGCGATCAGCGCCCACCCGAGGAGAAGCGAGGCCACCACACTCCCGAGGCCGACGCCGATCTCGAGCCGGAGGAGATCGTTGATGTCCTGGTCGGTTCGGGTCGCGATGGTTCGAGCGGCATTGAGCGACACGTTTGAACTCAAGGTGGCGAGCACCCGGAGGCGTTGAACGGGATCGGCGACGGTGACCTTCTCGTTTGCGGTCTGGGGAACACTGTCGACCGGATCATGAGCAAGGATCGCCTTGCCCGTCTCCGTCAGGTCGGTCACGAGCCGCCGCTCTTGCAGCAGCTGGGCGCGGGCAACATTCCCATCGGTCGGTGACAGCACGGTCTCGTCGTCATCTCCGTTGACCGCGGGCGCCGTCCCGCCTTCGATGAGGGCTCGGGCGCTCTCGTTCAAGAGGTCGGCGACCAGTGCCGGGTTCGCCCGGAGACCCGATCGAGCTGACAGCACTTCCTCCACGTACCGCTCGGCGAGCGTTCGCTGACGCGCCGCGACCTGCAACACCGCGGCGCGGTGCTGCGACCGCTCGGTCGCCGATGTCGAGAGCACGAGGCCGAGCGCGGAGAACAGTGTGAACAGGATCAGGATCGATCCGATGGTTCGCCGGCCACCGGCAGCGAACGGTCGGATGGTCCGCTTTCTCGGTCCCATCACGTGACCACCAGGTCTTCGTGCATGCCGCTGAGGTAGTGCCCGGCCATGTTGCAGAAGACGGTGTAGTGACCCGGCGACAGTCGAACGCGCAGTTGGCGAGTCTCGCCGGGTTGCCCTGGTTCCAGCGCGGCGATCTTCGTCGGTTCCAGTGTCTCCTCGTCGATCGTCACGCCGTCCGCGCGAAGCGGAAGCACGGCGGCGTTCGATCGGACCACGATGAACTCATGATCCTCCGGTCCGTCATTGAGGACCGAGAACACGGCACTTCCGGCGGCGACTCGTGTGGGGCTGACCGAGAGCTTGAAGTCACGCAGACTCACCGTGATCCGCTGCCCCGCCGTTGGCGGCTGCGCTGACGACGACGAGCAGCTCCCGTTGATGAGCGCGACAACGGTCACCGCCATCAGGCCGCGACCGACATGGCGCGCTGACACCATCGGAACTCTCACCAACGTGTCATCGGGGGAGAGGACCGACAACCTGAGAAGATCAGCGGGTGACGGTGACCTCGTGAGCCCGCCTCGCCTCGCGGATGGTGCCGTGCCCGACGGATCCGGCCGACTCGCCCGATGGGTCATGTCGGACTCGAGACCCGCGGCGCCTGCTGCACCGCTCGGCGCCGTACGCGCTCGTCGGAAGTCTCCTCGCGCCCGTCGTGGTCACCACCAGCGGCGGCTACATCCACGTCCCGCGGGAGTACCTCGCGAATCGCCCGTTCGGCGGGTGAGGCATCCGTGAAAGCCGTTGACCTCGAACCGATCGGGGGGCGCGGCGCGACAGTAGGTGCGTGAACGCAGCGGATTGCAGCGACGAGGACCTGGTGGCGGCGGTCGCCGATCGTGACCTCGGCGCGCTGCGCGTGCTGCACGACCGTCACACGCCGTGGCTCGCCGCTCGACTGCGTCGCCGTTGCGCCGATCCGGACATCGTCGCCGAGGTGATCCAGGACACGTTCCACGCCGTGTGGCGCGGCGCACATCGGTACGACGGGCGGGGAGAGGTCGCCGCGTGGATCTGGGGCATCGGTGTGCGCCAGCTCATCGGCCGTCTCCGCAAGCGAACGGCGCCGATCCCGTTCAGCGACGAGGCGCTTGCCGCCCTCGGCATGCGTGGCAACGCGGTCGACCTCCGTACCTCAGCCGAGGATGCGGTGCTCGTCGGGGTCGAACACGGCGATCTCCACGGCGCCCTGGCGGGGTTGTCGCCCGAGCTGCGCGCCGTGGTGCAGGCGACGGTGCTCGACGGCCTGACCACGCGCGAGGCCGCCCACCTGCTCGGCATCCCGAGCGGGACCGTCAAGACCCGGATGCGACGCGCACGCATCGAGCTCAGAGGAGCACTCACATGACCGACATCTGGCACGTCCCCATCGAGCGCCTCGATCGCTACATCACGGGCGACGTCGACGACCCACACGCGGCTTCGATCGAGTCGCACCTGTTGGCCTGCGCCGACTGTCGGGCGACACTCGCCGACCGCACACGATCCGACGAACTCGTGACCTCGTGGCTCGCGCTCGAGCGGCGCGTCGATGCCGAGCTCCGATCCCCCGTCGAACGGCTCGCGGTGCGGGCCGGGATCGCGGATCGTCATGCCCGCCTTCTCGCGCCGACCGCGGCGCTGCGGCTCTCGTGGCTGCTCGCAATGACTGCCGCGTTGTTCTGCGCCGCGGTGTTGGCCCGAGAGACCAGCGGTGTTGAGGCGACCCTGTCTCGATTGTTCTTCCTGACGTTGGCGCCGCTCGCGCCGCTCGCGGCGGTGGTGACCGCGCTCGGCGCCGGGTCGGAGCCGGCGCCGGAGATCGCTCGAGCGGCACCAGCGTCGCGACTGCACGTGGGGGCGCTGCGCGCGATGACCGTGATGGTGGCCTCGATCGCCGTCGGACTCGGGGCCTCGGCGATTCTTCCCGGTGGATGGATCCGCGCCGTCGTGTGGCTCTGCCCAGCTCTCGCTCTCAGCGCGGTCGGGGCGCTGGTCGCCGGACGGGTTGAGCCCGCCATGGCGATCTCGGGCCTCGGCATCGGGTGGGTCACCGTGGTCGTCACCGCCGCCCGGCTCTCGCACGACCGGCTCGCCGCGTTCCACGCCCGTCCCCAACTCGCCTACCTCGTGATCGCGGTGATTGTCGCCGCGACGATCACGCAACGACCCGCACTGCTCGAACTCAGGAGTCGACGATGACCGCGACCGTCCGCATCCACCAGCTCACCAAGTCCTTTCGCTCCACCAAGGTGCTGCGGGGGCTCGACCTCGACCTCGAGCCGGGGGTGACCGGTCTGCTCGGGCCAAACGGTGCCGGCAAGACGACACTGCTGCGCATCCTCGCCACGGTGATGGCGCCCGACGGCGGCACGATCGAAGTCCTCGGCCACGATCCCCAGCGCGAGGCCGACCGCGTGGCGATCCGCCGCCGACTGGGTTACGTCCCGCAGGAGGCCGGCTACCACGACGACTTCTCCGCATTCGAGTTCGTCGACTACCTGGCGATCCTCAAGGAGATGACCGACCGTGACGCTCGCCACGACGAGGTCCGTCGGGTGCTCGATCTCGTCGGGCTCGGCGACGTGCGCCACAAGAAGCTCCGCAAGCTCTCGGGCGGGATGAAGCGGCGGGTCATCATCGCCCAGGCGTTGCTCGGGCGTCCTGACCTGCTGGTCCTCGACGAGCCCACCGTCGGACTCGATCCCGAACAGCGCCTCCGATTCCGCGAGATGATCTCGAGTGTCGGCCCGGCGGCGACGGTGCTGTTGTCGACGCACCAGACGACCGACATCTCCGCGCTGTGCCAGCGCGTCGTGGTGCTGCACGGCGGCCAGGTGCGGTTCGACGGCACCCCGTCCGACCTGACGGCGACCGCGACCGGCAGCGTGTGGCTGTCGAGCGAACGCGACCCGGGGTCGCAGGTCGCCTGGGTGACCGGCGACGGGCAGGTGCGCAATGTCGGCGCCGCTCCCGCGGGCGCCGAGCTCACCGAGCCGACGATCGAGGACGCGTACCTCCTGCTGGTCGGCGCAGCCACTGACGAGTCCGACGCGGCGTCAACCGGCACCGAGAGCGCGGCGTGACGATCACGATCGCCTTCGTCTGCGTGGTCGCGGCGGTCCTCGCCGGTGGACTGCTCTACCGGCGATGGGACGAGGCGCGGCACCTCCGCTTCACTGACGAGGCCGGGTCATCGGCCGCAATCGCCGCGCTGGCCCGCTTCGAGGCCCGCAAGGTGGTGACACATCCGACGTGGCTGATCACCCTCGGATTCGTCACGTTGGTCGTGGGCGTCCTCATGATCATGGATCCGGGCAACTCGGCCGATGCGACGATGCCGGCCACCTGGTTCGCGTTGCTCGGCCTTCCCTTGGCAGGTCTCGCGCTCGTCGTCTCGACGCATCGAATCGGATGTCGGTCACGACGCAACTCGACCGACGAACTGGAGGCAGCGACTCCGACCGCTCCGAGGACGCGCACGGGTGCACTGCTGCTGGCATGCTGCGCGGCCGTTCCCGTGCTGGCAGGCGCCATCGCCGCGGGCCTCGTCATCTCGCAACTCGACAGTCCGCTGACGCCGTCGCCGACGGTCGAGAACCTGGTGCCGCTCGCCGGCTTCCTGCTCGCGGGCCTCGGCGGCGCGGTCGTCGGCGTCTTGCTGTCGCGGTGGCTGCCCTTCGCCCTCGCTCCGCTGCTCGGCATCGTGGCCATCATCTGGCTGAACAACGGCCCCGATCACCTGCACCCGCGGTTCCGGTGGCTGCGAGTCGCCGTCGAGAGCAACGTCGGAGGTCGGTTCGACATCGGACCCGACGGCTTGCTCGCCGCGTTCATCCTCGGGCTCGTCGCGCTGGGTTCGTGCCTCGCCCTGTGGCGCCATCGCCCGGGTGTGCGGATGCTCGCCGCGACCGGCGCCGCGATTGCCGTGCTCGTCACGACCGGATGGACCATGACCCGTTCGCCATCCCCGGAGCAGGTTGCCGCGGTCGTCGACGAACTCGAACATCCCGCCGCGCACCAGCGTTGCGTGGAACGCGCGGGCGTGCGCTACTGCGTGTACCCGGGCGCCGAATCATGGGTCGACGCGTGGGCGCCCGGCGTCGATGGAGTACTCGCGCAGATCCCGGTGGCTGAGCGTCCCGATCGGGTGGAGGTCACGCAACGGCCGGTGATCGACCCGCGGAACTTCCTGAAGGAAGTGAGAACGGCGATCGACCCCGCTCGGGTCTGGCCGGCCGACGGTCGGGTCCACCCCGCCGTGGAGTTCGAAGGGACGGTCGCTGCGCTCGAGGTCGCCTGGCAGACCGCGGCACTGGCGGTCGGCCTGCCTCCGTCGCCGGATTGGCAGCACCCCGCCGGATGCATGGCCGGTGGCCAGGCCCGACTTGTCCTCGCGGACGTGCTCTCGGCGAGGGCCACGGCAACCACACGGCGCGCGATGCATGAGGTGGCGCAGAGTGTGGTGGGAGATGGGCGCCACCTCCAACCGGTGCCCGTCGAGGTCTCAGGTGAATACGACGTCGACAACGCGCAGGTCGAGGGATCGGAGGTTCGGCCCGGCGAACGTCGTGCCGCCGATGGCATCACCCACGTCGACTACCTCACGCCACTGGGCGCAACCGGTTGGGGCAGCGACGTGCTCGCCGCGCAGACGCTTGCCGACGCCGACCGGGCCACCGTCGACGCCGTGATCGCGGACCACTGGATGGAGCTGGTCGACGCCGCGACGCCGACGACACGATTCCTCGAGCTCGTCGGTGTCAGCGTCAGCGGACCGAAAGGCCGCACGATGTCGACGGCCGACCCTTCGGCATGTCGGTGAGCGCTGAGCACGCCGTCGAGTCGGCGGCGGTCGGGGCGAGCGGCGCTCGTGCGCGCCTCGGCTACGCGGTACGCCTTCAACCGCGCGCCACGCTGGGAGGGATGGCGGGTATGGCCGTTGCCTGGTCGGTGGGGAGCCGCCTCGACGCGGCCCAGGAGCGGTCGATGCTCATCGCGATGGTCACCGTCTGCCTGTCGCTCGTGCTCGCGGACCCGGCGGTCGACACCACATCACCGTCGCCGACGCCTTTGTGGCGTCGGCGGTCGGCGGCGGGATCGATCGGACTCGTCGCGGTCGCAGCGACCTGGGCCGTAACTCGCCTGGCAGCGGCGGCGATGTTCGGACGCACGACGTCAATCGGACGGTGGGAGCTGCTGGAGTTTGCCGTCGTCGCGTCGAGTCAGGTCGCGATCGGCGCGGTGACCACCCGCGGTCGGAGCGCGCCCTCGATCGGACCCGGGCTCCTCGTGGCCGCCGGTTGGTTCGCGACCGTGCTTCTCCCAAGGGTGAATGGCTGGTTTTACGAGGTCGACGCGCACCGCTGGCTCTGGGTCGCGATGCTGGTCGCGTGCTCGGTCGCCGCTGCGCTCGCGTCCATCGACCCGGCGCGCCGATCACCGCTCGGACTCTGATCGAACCGTTCGCGGTCGCGGACGCGACAGGGGAGCAACGGCAGAGGGAGGCCCACATGCGCAGGATGACGACCGTCGCGGTCACGATCGCAACGGTGCTCTCGATCGGGTGCGTGCCCGATCCGGGCAGTCCGCCCGAGACCACCACCACTACATCGACGTCGACGTCGACATCGACCAGCACGACATCGACGTCGACATCGACGGTCGCGCCGGAGCTGGCGATCACGGCATCCGACCCGGCGTCACCAGCGAGTTCGATGACGCCTCGACTGACGGGCATCGCTCCTGCGGGAACGACGATCGTGCGGGTGTTCGCCGGTGCCGGCTGCACCGGCGCGGTCTGGGGGGGAGACCTGGCGACGTTCACCGGATCGGGAATCGAAGTGAGCGTGGGAATGGGCGCGACGACTTCGTTCACGGCATACGCGTCAGGGCCGGGGGTGACCACCGGATGTTCGGCGCCGTTCGAGTACGTGAACACTCTCATTGCGCCGAACATCACCGAGGACGAACCGAACGGCACGCTTGCCGAGGCCAACCCGGTCCTCGTCGACGTGGGCCAGCCCGCCGAGATCGCCGGCCACCTCGACGGACTCGCCGGGATCTACCCATCGGACCTCTTCACGTTTCACGTCGACGCCGGTCGCTCGATCCGGATCGAGACGTTCGATGCCACCGCCGCGGCGTGCGCGATGACCGACACCCAGATCTACCTGGCACCGCTCGGCGCGGGGCTGGGCGGCAATGACGACAACAGTGGCATCGACTTCTGCTCGCTGTTGGCCCCAGGCGTCGGCGTGTACGGCGCCAACCTCGTCAACGTCGCGGGGGGCGCGTATCTCCTCACCGTCAAGGGGATACCCCTCGGCGGCGCCTACCGGGTCCGGGTCGAGGTGTTCCAGTAACCAGGCCCTCCCGCTGGCACCCGCCGGAGTCGTGTCACCATTCGGGCGTGACACCGCGCCGGCCGTCGAATGTCCCGCCCGCGGCGGTGGCGCTGAGCATGCTCGTGGCGGTGTCGGTCGCCGCCACGTTCTGGGCAACCCGGTCGGGTCTCGCCATGGGCGACATCTCGGTGCGGGAGTTGACGGCGGGCCTCAACCTCGGCGCGGGCCGCGGTCTGCGAACCGTCGCCGGGCGCTCGACCGACTTCGGACCGGCCCTCGCGACGCTCGTCGCGGTCGGGCGACTGATCGGGATCGACGGACTCCTCACGATCAAGGTGCTGGGCGCCTGCTCATTCGCGGCGACGATCGTCCTCACGCACTGCCTTGCGCGCCGCCACATCTCCTCGTCCGCCCTCGTGTGGTTCGCGACCGCGGTCGTCTCGTTGAGTCCGCTCATGTTGCGCCTGTATTCGACGGCACAGAGCGAGCCCGAGTTGCTCGTCGTGTCACTCGCGCTCCTTCTCGTTCTCGAGGATCTCGTGCGGCGCGGTCCCTCGATGCGTCTCGAGGTGGCGATCGTCGTGCTGTGTTGGATCGCCTTCTTCTTCCGGTATCCCGCGATGTCATTCATCCCCGTCGTGGGTGTTGCCACGGTGTTGGGACTCGCACATCTCGGAAACCGAAGGCGGTTCCTGCACGCCGCGGGTCTCGTGGTCGCCGCCACGCTCGCGCCGATCGCCTGGGCGATCCGAAATCACGCCATCGATGGAACGTTCCTCGGGCCTCGAGCGCCGTCGGCGGACGGACCGCGCGGGACGACCCTTCGTCTCGTCGCCAACATCGGTGGTTGGATCCTGCCGAGCGATTCGACCGAGGTCACGCAGCAGATCGTGGGGTTCTCCGCGTTCTTCGCCCTCGCGATCCTTGCTGTGTGGACGACGCGGCAGGCGCGCGATCGTGATCGGCAACGACCACTCGACGGTCTGATGCCGATCCTCGTGTTCGGCGCCGTCTACGGCGCGTACATGTGGACCGCGCAACAGAGCGTCGCCATGGAGGCGCTCAATCTGCGACTGCTGTCGCCGCTCTACGTGCCGTGCCTGCTCGTCGCCGTGACGATCGTCGATCGAGCGGTCTCGTTGACGTCCACCGGTGCCGTGCGAGTCGCGTTGGCGTTCGGCGCGGTCGCAGTAGTGGCGGTCAGCGCGCTGTCCTTCATGCGGTATGGCAACCGAGTGGGGCGCGAGGGTATCGGGTTGTCAGAGATGGCATGGCGGGCCCGCGAGGCCGAGGTCGCCGCAGGCGTTCAGCGGCTCCCGGCGGACGCGCTGCTGTTCAGCGATGAACCGTTCGCACTGTGGGCGCTGACGGGCCGCGACCCGATCTTCACGTCGCCGAATCGCACGCTCGACAATCGATCGACGGCCCTCGCCGACGAGATTCCCGCGTTCACCTCCGCCGCGCGATGCAGGCCCTTCTACTTCCTCGACTTCATGGATAGCGCAGCGGTGCCCGGCGTGTTCCCGTTCCTGCACCGCATCGACCTCGACCACCAGCCCTTCACCTTCGAGACCGTCGCCGACTTCGTGGACGGATCGCTGTATCTGGTCCGCCCGACCCCGACCGACGAGCGACCCCCGGCAACCCTGCGCATCCACGAGGTGACGGTGTCGTGCCGTCGGTGAGGATCTCGGAGCGCGGGGAGTGGTGGGTGACCTTCGCCGTCGTCCTCCTCGTCGGCGTCGCCTGGTCGTTCGGCTCGCCACTGATGCGCGCTCCCGACGAGCCGGCGCACGTCCTGCGAGCGGTCGCCGTCGCGCACGGGCAGCTGACGATGGATCACCATCGAGTCGCCTACGGGGGAGGGCTCGCCGGTCCGGTCATCGATCTGCGCGTTCGACGCGCCTACGCGTTGCTCGACGATCCGGGACCGATGCCGGCCGACCCCGACCGCGCGCTCCGATCGTCACCGATCGGCCCCGACGGGCCCACTGTCGACAGCACGACGGTCGCAGTGACCTATCCGCTGACGTACTACGCGATGACGGGTTGGCCGTCGCTGATCTTCGACGCCCGTTGGGCGGTGCCGCTCATGCGGATCGTGAGCGCGGCTTGGGGGAGCGCGCTGATCGCCTCGGGGGTCGCCAGCATGCTCCGACTCCGGCGGTCGCGAGCCGACCGTGCGAACGGCGGACTGCTGCTGGCCGGAGCTGCCCTCGTGATGACGCCGATGACCTGGTTCCTGCTGGCGAGCGTGAATCCCAACGGACTCGAGATCGCGGCCGCTTTCTGTCTGTGGACCACCGCCCTCGCGGTCGGCGAAGCGCTCGCGACGCCCGACTCGACGATTGCGACCCGGCTGATCATGCGCGTCGCGGTCGCCGCGTCGCTGCTGGCGATGATGCGGTTGCTCTCACCGGTCGTGCTGGTCGCGGTCGCGGCCGCCGTCGGCGCGCTCGTGCTCGACTGCGCGGCGATTCGCAGGGCGCTCGCGGACCGGCGGATCAGAGCCGCGCTCGCCGTGGTGACGACGGTCACCGTCGTCTCCGAGTCGGCGCTCGCCTGGTTCGGGCTCGACGATTCGCTGGTCACGCAGGCGGCGACGCCCGGCGGCCGCGGACAGATCCTTCGCCACTCGATCGACGCGACTCCCGCGTGGACCCGTCAACTCATCGGCGAGCTCGGGTGGCTCGACACGCCATTGCCCACGAGTGTCGTCTGGCCCTGGCTCCTCGCGTGCCTCGCGCTGGCGATCGCTGCCATCGCGGTCGCCCGACCGCGCGGCCGTACCGTACTGGTGGCGATCGCGGCGGCCACGTTCGCAATGCCGATCCTCGCCGAGGTGGTGAGCGGACCGACTGTCGCCATGGTGTGGCAGGGCCGTTACACGCTGCCGATCGCGATGGGGATCCCGATCGTTGCGGCGTATCTGCTCGACCGGTCGCGGCGCGTCTCGGCACGCACCGAACGGGCCGTGTCGATCACGCTCGTCGTCGGCGTCGCGGTCGGCGTTCTGCGATCGCTGCTGGCGATGGTGAACTGGTACTCCGCTGGTGAGCCCGGGTCATGGCTGACGTTCGTGCACGCGCGCGGTGGTGTGTATCCGTGGTCGTGGATCACGATCGTGGTCCTCGGCGCGACCGCGATTTCGGCGTGGCTCGCGTGGATGCTCCGTCTGCTCCGCGGATCAGGCGGAGACGGTGACCGTTTGACCGACCTGGTCCTTCGTGATGTCAGCGTCGGAGAGGTCGACGGTCTTCCACGTCTTGGTGGCGAAGCGGGTCATCTGCGACGTGAACAAGGGTGAGTCGGGGTCGCCCGTCTCGCCATAGGTCAGGATCGTTCGCGCCTTCGGCCCTTGCGGCGTGAAGTCGAGGACCATCATGAAACTCGACCCGTCATTGACCCAGTAGCCGTCAGAGGTGAGCCCCGAGCCCTTCACCACGACCTTGTCACGAACCGGCACCGGCTCGAGCGTGCTCGATGCCTCGTCGTCCCAGCCGACCACGTTGGTGACCCCCATCCATCCGGGCCCGCCGCCGATGTTGGTCCGCATTCGATCACCCCGACCGACACGACCGTCGTGCTG
>JAYTFP010000105.1:0-1982 GCA_043734285.1 Acidimicrobiaceae bacterium | reverse complement strand
GACGGCCACGACGCCCGCGGCATACTCCAGGCCGCAGCCGAGGGAAGGATCGACACGCTGATCCTCCTCGGGTCTGATCCCCTCCGCGACTTCCCTGACCACGCGCTGGCCGAACGTGCGCTGCGCGCGGCGCGCAACGTCATCGTCGTCGACACCTTCCTGAATTCGTCGGCGGATCGCGCCGACGTCGTGCTCGCCGCGGCCGGCTTCGGCGAGGTCTCGGGCACAACGACCAACCTCGAAGGCCGCGTCACGATCCTCAATCAGAAGGTCACCGCTCCGGGCACCGCACGACCCGACTGGCTGATCGCCGGCGAACTGGCCCGCCGGCTCGATGCCGATCTCGGTTTCGCCGGGGTCGACGACATCTGGGCCGAGGTCGAAGAGCTCTCGATCGTGCACGCGGGCATGACCGCCGACGTGCTGGCCGCGACCGGGCACGCCGACGGCATCGTTGCGCCGATGGCCGTCGTCGTCCCTGAGCCCGCGCCCGACGACAGCGAGACCGACGAGACCAGCGAGGTCGACGATGACCAGCCTGGCGACGCCGCGTCCGAAGACTGGGCGCCCCCAGTCGTGGTCGAGGCGCCCGAACTCCTGCGGTTCGAGGCCCCGCCGCGCACGTCCGCCGTGCCGGTCGACTCGTACTCGCTTCGCCTGTTCGTGACCCGCGAGCTCTACGACGACGGCACGCTCCTGCAGCACTGCGAGTCGTCGGCGGGCCTCTCGAAGCCCAGCCTCGTGCGCATCCACCCCCACGATCTCGCGACGATCGGGGTCGAGACGGGCGGCCGCGTCCGGTTGACCGGCGCCGAGCGTTCGCTCGTCGTCGAGGTCGTCGCGACACCGTCGCTGCCGACCGGCCTCGCGTCGGTCGTGTTCGGCCAGCCCGGCGTCGAGATCGGTCGCCTCATCGACTCTGCCGCGCTCGTCACCGAGGTGCGGATGGAGGCGGCGCCATGATCTACGGCCTCGATTCGCTGCTCGACCACATCGACGGATGGACGGTGCTCATCGTCCTCGTCAAGTGCGTCATCGCCTTCGCCGGCCTGATGGTCTCGGTGATGGCGATGGTCTGGTTCGAGCGCAAGATCGTCGCGGACATGCAGAACCGGATCGGACCGAATCTCGCCGGGCCGTTCGGCATCCTCCAGACGCTCGCCGACGGCATCAAGTTGTTCTTCAAGGAAGACCTGATCCCCGCGAAGGCCGATCGGTTCGCCTTCAAGCTCGCGCCCTACCTGTCGTTGATCCCCGCGTTCCTCACGTTCGTGGTCATCCCGATGGGCGGCAACTTCGCGGGCGGGCACGGGGGAGTGGTGAAGACCCCGAGCTGGTTCGGTGGCAAGGAGACACTGCTGCAGGTCGCCGACCCGCACGTCGGCATCCTCTTCGTCCTGGCGATGAGCTCGATCGCGGTCTACGGCGTGATGTTGGCCGGCTGGTCGTCGGGCTCGAAGTATCCGCTCCTCGGATCGGTGCGTGCCAGCGCGCAGATGGTGTCGTACGAGGCGGCGATGGGACTCGCGCTCCTCTCCGTGCTGCTCGAATCGCGGAGCTTGTCGACCAACGCGATCGTGTCGAGCCAGTCGATCTGGCACTGGAACCTGTGGGTGACGGGGCTCGTGCCATTCGTGGTGTTCCTCATCGCGACGACGGCCGAGTTGAACCGCCCGCCGTTCGACCTCGTCGAGGCCGAGCTGGAGCTCGTCGGTGGGTTCCACACCGAGTACTCGTCGATCCGGTTCGCGCTCTTCTTCCTGTCGGAGTTCATGAACACGATCACGATGTCGGCGATCATCGTGACGCTGTTCTTCGGCGGCCCGTCGGGTCCCCTCGCGTGGGCGCCGGATTGGGCGCGGGGCATCCTGCCGACGGTCTACTTCTTCGCCAAGTTGCTCCTGTTCCTGTTCACGTTCGTCTGGTTCCGCGGCACGCTGCCGCGGTTCCGCTACGACCAGCTCATGGACCTCGGCTGGAAG
>JAYTFP010000104.1:0-6410 GCA_043734285.1 Acidimicrobiaceae bacterium | reverse complement strand
TCAACACCGTCAGCTCGACGCCCTCGTCCGCGAGGTGTTGGATGATCGAGCCGACCTCGTCGAGCGCCCGGTCCCACGCCATCACGTCGCGCTGCTGCGACCCGACGTGGAACGCGATGCCGACGCCGAGACCGGCGCGCTCGGCGCGGAGCAGCAGCGGGACCGCGACCTCGGGTGACACACCGAACTTCTCGGACAGCGGCCACGCTGATCCGGCGCCGTCGCACAGGATCCTGCACGTGGCCACCGATCCCGGCGCCTGCTCGATGATCTTGTCGAGCTCGGCGTCGGAGTCGAAGGCGAAGTTCCTCACGCCGATGCGGTGAGCCGCCCCGATCACGTCGCGGCGCTTGATCGTGTTGCCGAACGAGATGCGCTCGCCCGACACGCCGGCGGCGACGCATGCTTCGACCTCGCCCCATGAGGCGACGTCGAAGCACGACCCCAGCCGCTCGAGGAGTTCGAGCACCTCGGGCATCGGATTCGCCTTGACCGCGTAGTAGATGTCGATGCCCGGCAGCGCCGCGGCGAGCGCGCAGTAGCGCTCGGCGACGATGTCGAGATCCATCACGAGGAACGGTGTCGGCCGGACCTCGGCGTCGAGGAACTCACGGATTCGATCGGTCATCTGGGCGGGCATGCTCGACGGCTCCTCC
Source organism: Acidimicrobiaceae bacterium (assembly GCA_043734285.1). GTDB lineage: Bacteria > Actinomycetota > Acidimicrobiia > Acidimicrobiales > Microtrichaceae > JAYTFP01. Next base: position 5,754 of record JAYTFP010000104.1, on the reverse strand, counting down.
TGAAGTGCAACGGATGGGTCAGACTGGGTCCTGGCTGAAGTCTCGTCGGCTTCGCCGACACTCCGCAGCCTCGACGGAGGGTGCCGCCTCTCGGCGCACCCTCTGAGGGTGCGGCACCTGCATCATGACGCGGAACGGGGGGCCGGCCTGTTCGACCGGCCCCTGTCCCTCGTCCGTTTCTCAGCCGGCCAGGCTGTTCGACTTGCCTTCGGAGCTGATGACCGGGGCCGCGTCGGCCCACTTGGTTCCCTCACGGTGGATCACCGCGAGGTCCTCGATGCCCCATGGATCCTCGACACCGTTCGTGTTGACGTGCACGTCGTCGCGGATCAGGCCGAACGGCGAGTTCTTGAGGTGGAAGACGGCGTCCATCACGTCGGCACGCGTGACGGTCTTCGCCGTCTCGACCGCCTTGGCGAACAGCGCACCGAAGCCCCACCCGACGCTGACGATGCCGCCCGTCAGATCCGACGTCGAGATGCCCTGCGCCGCGCCGGCGTCGAGGTACTCCTTGACCTGCGGCTTGGTGGCGGTGTCGGGGTTCGACGGGTCGTAGGTCGCCTGGGTCGAGTAGAGACCCTCGGCCTTGGCTCCCGCCAACTTCATCGCCGTGCCGCCGGAGCAGACGATCGACACGTACGTCATCGGCTTCCAGTCGGCGGGGATGAACTTCAGGCCCAACGGACACGGCAGACCGCCGATGCCCATGAACAACACGTCGGCCTTGCTCTTCGCCAGCGCCACGATCTTCGCCTCGGCGGTCGGCTCGGTCGCCGGATCGTACGGCTGCGAATCGGCCAGCTTCAGCTGCGTGCCGACGATGTCCTTCTTGATGCGCTCGAGATACGCCTTGCCGAAGTCGTCGTTCTGGTAAAGCACCGCGATCGTCGCGTTCGGCTTCTGCTTCTTGAGGTACTCCATGAAGGTGTGCGCCTCGGTCGCGTACGACGGCAGTCCCGAGATCAGCCAGCGGTACTGCTGCGTCTTGCCCCACTCGGTCGAGCCGGTGGCCACCGCGATCGACGGGACGCAGTCCTGGTCGAGCGTGTCACGCGACGCGAGATTGTTCTCGGTGCCGACCTGACCGACCATCGCGAAGATCTTGTCTTGCGACACGAGCTTCTGGACCTTGGCGAGGGTCTTCGCCGGGTCGTACTCGTCGTTCTCGCGGGCGAGTTCGAGCTTGTAGGTGTTGCCGTCGGCCGCCTTGATGCCGCCCTTGCCGTTGATGTACCTCACGTACATCGCGAGGCCGTCGGCCAGCGGCTTGTAGATCGAGAAGTTGCCCGTCTCGGGCAGCACCGTGCCGATCTTGATCGTCTTGTCGGCGCTGATGCCCCCGGTGGGCTGATAGTCCTTGCAGAGCGAGGTGTCGATGAACTTCGCGGCGCTCGCCGCGGTCGTCGCACTCGTCGACGTCTTCTTGTCGGAGCTGCACGCGCCGACCGCCAGGGCCGCCACCGCCAACACGGCGATCGAGCGGAAATGACTGCTTGTCTTCATGGATCCTCCTGGGAATTGTGAACGTTGGATGGGGCGTCGGGGACGGGGATCGAGCTGCCCGCGTTGCGTGCCGCCAGTCTCGCACCGATCCTGCGCGTCAGACCGACCAAACCGCCCGGCGCCACGACCATCAACAGCACCAGCGAGGCACCGAAGATGAGGGGGATCGACGGCTTCCAGGTCGCGTGGTGCTCGAGCACCTTGTCGAGCCGGTCGTTGGCGATGTTGTAGACCGCGACGCCGACGAGTGGCCCGGCGACGCTGCCCGCACCGCCGATGACCATCATGACCAGGAACGACAGCGAGATCGGTAGAAGGAAGTTGGTCGGAGAGACCTGACCGGCGTCGAGCGCGAGGAGTGATCCGCCCACGCCCGCGAGGGCCGCGCTCACGCCGAATGTCAGGACCTTGACCCGGGCCACCTCGACACCGCTGACCGCCGCGGCGACCTCGTTGTCGCGGATCGCGACCATCGACCGACCGATCCGGCTGTCGATCAGGTTGCGCGTCACGACGAACGCCACGGCCACGACGCCAAGGAAGAAGAAGTACTTCCAACGCTCGGGCGCGAGCGCCGACCACCACGACGGCGAGAGGAACTGCACCGGCCGTTGCTGCAGGCGGCCGTACACGAGGCGCGGGCTCGTCACCCGACCGTCACTGATCCACGAGAAGCGCAACATGAAGCTGGGGAACAGCACGGCGAGGGCCAGCGTGACGAGCGCGAGGTGGAGTCCCTTGATACGCAGCGCGGGCAGTCCGATGAGCAGCCCGACGACGAAGCACACCGCGGCCGAACCCGCGACCGCTGCGAGGAACGGCCACTGGTGGTCGCTGATGAGGATGACGGTCGTGTACGCGCCCACGCCGTAGAGCGCGACGTGGCCGACCGAGATCTGCCCGTTGTACCCGGTCAGCAGATTGAGGCCGACCACCGCGGCGACCAGGGGCAGCCAACTCGTGACGCGCCCGGTCCAGTACGGCGAGAGCAGGAACGGCAGCACGACCAGGACGATCCCCGTGACTGCCCAGGAGGCGAGACGCCCGATCCGCAGCTGCGCCGCGTTCATACCCGCGTCGCCGATCGTCGGCCGAACAGGCCCTGCGGACGCACCAACAGGATCAGCAGGATCAGCAGGAACACCGGGCCCAGCTCGAGGCCACCGAAGAAGTGCAGGTAGTTCGGCACGACGTCCTTGACCACACCGATCAGCAACCCGCCGACGACCGCGCCCACGAGTGAGTCGAACCCGCCGAGGGTGATCGCTGCGAAGGCGTAGACCAGTGGCAGCACCATGAGGTTCGCGTCGAGTCCCTGGCCGGGAGCGGTGAACGTTCCTGCGACCGCCCCGAGCGCAGCCGACAGCCCCCAACCCACCATCAGGACCCGCGAGATCGGGATGCCGACCAGCTCGGACGACTCGGCGTTCGACGCGACCGCTCGCATCGCCAGCCCGATCTTCGTCTTCTTGAACAGGAGCCAGAAGACGACGACCTCGATCGCCAGCACCAGGAGCGCGCCGAGCCGTTGCCAGGTGACGGGAGCACCCAGGATCGAAACGCTGCCGGTGCCGAACAGCTCGGGCAGGATGCGGCCGTCGCTCCCCCAGATGAGTCGGACCCCCGCATCGAGGCCGAGGTACAGGCCCAGCGTGACGATCAACATCGCCAGCGGCTTGTCGCGCGGGTTGCCGAGTGGCCGCACGACGACCTGGTGCACGAGGGCTCCGAAGCCGAATCCCGTCACGACGCCGGCGAGCAGCGCGAGCGCGATCGGCAGACCCCACGAGTGGAACGTCGACACGAAGAACGTCGAGGCCATCGCCATCTCGCCCTGCGCGAAGTTCAGCAGGCCGGTGGCCCGGTAGATCACGACGAGGCCCAGGCCGAGCATCGCGTAGATCGATCCCTCGCCGAGTCCGATGTAGAGCAGTTTCAGGAATTGGGTCATGTCATCCGCCCAGGTACGCCTTGCGGATCGACTCGTCGCCCGCGAGCTCGTCCGCGGTGCCCTGCGACACGATCGTCCCCGCCTCGAGCACGTAGGCCCGCGACGCGAACGCGAGGGCGAGGTTCGCGTTCTGCTCGACGACGAGTACGGCGGTGCCGCTCTCGCTGACGAGCTCGGCGACGCGGGCGAACACCTCGCGCGTCACGAGCGGCGCGAGGCCGAGCGACGGCTCGTCGAGCAGCACGAGTCTGGGACGACTCATGAATGCCCGGGCGATCGCCAACATCTGCTGTTCGCCGCCGCTCATCGATCCCGCCGCCTGGTCGCTGCGCTCACCGAGTCTCGGGAACACCTCGAACCAGCGGTCGATGTCGGCATCGATCTCGCGGTCGCGGCGGATGTACGCGCCGGCGCGGAGGTTCTCATCGACGGTCAGGTCGACGATCGTGCCGCGGCCCTGGGGCACATGCGCCATCCCGGCCCGCACGAGTTGGTCGGGCCGCCGGTTGCTCACGTTGCGACCGTCGAAGACGACCGTCCCGTCGGACGGGAGCTGTCCCGACAACGCCCGCAGCGTCGACGTCTTGCCCGCGCCGTTCGCTCCGAGGATGACGACCGCCTCACCCTCGTCGACGGTGAAGTCGAGTCCGAACAGCACCTGCACCATGCCGTAACCGCCGGCCAGGCCGGTCACCTCGAGCAGCGCCATCAAACACCGTCCACGGGTTCGCCCAGGTACGCGGCGATCACCCGCGGGTCGGCCTGCACTTCGGCGGGCGATCCGTAGGCGATCTTCGCCCCGAGCTCCATGACCACGATGTGGTCGGAGATCTCCATCACCATGCCCATGTGGTGCTCGACCAGCAGCACGGTCAACCCGTCCTCGTCGCGGACCCGCCGGATCACGTCACCGAGTTCGTCGACCTCGCTGTGTGCGAGGCCGCTGGCCGGCTCGTCGAGCAGCAGCAGCTTGGGATGGCTCATCAGCGCGCGCGCCAACTCGATTCGCTTCAGCGTTCCGTAGGGCAGCCCGGCGCAGGGTCGGTGCGCGATCGCCGCGAGTCCGAGCCGCTCGAGGGTCGCCATGCCCTCGGCGCGAACCCGTCGCTCCTGCGCACGGAGCGGAAGGAAGAGTGCCGCCGCGACCATCCCGCCGCGCGTCACGGAATGGGCGCCCACCACGACGTTGTCGAGGACGGACAACCCCGCCACGAGCGCGAGGTTCTGGAAGGTGCGTGCGATGCCGATGCGGGCGATGCGATGGGCGGGCAACCTCAGCAGGTCGGTGCCCTCGAAGCGGACCGAACCCTCGTCGGGTTGATAGAGGCGGCTGACGACGTTGAACAGCGTCGTCTTGCCCGCGCCGTTGGGGCCGATCAGCGCACAGATCTGGCCGGCCTCGATGTCGAACGAGAGCCCCGCGAGCGCCACGACGCCGCCGAAACGGACAGTGACATCGCGGGCATCGAGCAGGGGCAAACTGATCACCTTCCATGGCACCACGGCGGCGAGGGACCCTCGACACTAGCGATCGACGGGGCGCGACGACGGTGATCGCGAGTGATCTCGAGCACCACCGTCGACGGAGGTCTCAGGAGGCCGAATGCCTCGAGAACCGCGTCGCCACGAGGCGCGCGACCAGCGTGCAGACGACCACCAGGCAGATGAGCGTCAGCGCCGCGCCCCAAGCCAGTGGGGCGCCACCCGGCTGGGTCACGTTCGAGTAGATCTGGGTCGACAACGCGGTGTTCTGGCCACTCAGCGAGAGATGCAGTTCGGTCACCGACCCGATCGTGAACAGCAGCGGCGCGGTCTCGCCCGCGGCGCGGGCGACCGCCAACATCGCGCCACTCGTGATGCCACCCACCGCCGCCGGCAGCGCGACCTTGCACACCGTCTTCCACTTCGGCGCGCCGAGCGCTGCCGACGCCTCGCGAAGGTGGTCCGGCACGAGCCGCAGCATCTCCTCGGTCGACCGCACGACGATCGGCAACATCAGGCACGCGAGCGCGAACGCCCCGGCGACCGCCGAGAGCCCGGAGGCACCGAGACGGATCACCACCGCGGTGTACACGAAGATGCCCATCACGACCGAGGGCACACCACTCATCACGTCGGTGAAGAAGCGGATCAGCGAAGCCAGCCGCCGCGTGCCGCCGTACTCGTGGAGGTAGACCGCGCCCATGATCCCGATCGGGATCGCCATCAACGCGGCGAGGCCCGTCGTCAGGAGTGTGCCGACGATCGCCGGCAGCATGCCGTAGGTCACGGTCTCGGGCGCGGCGCCGAACTTCGACGCG
>JAYTFP010000103.1:0-6525 GCA_043734285.1 Acidimicrobiaceae bacterium | reverse complement strand
GCCGTCGCCGCGCACCCCCACGACGGCCCCGATCTCGTCACACTCGAAAGGTTGCTCGATGACCTCCACGCCCTCTGACACGAGTGTCGAAGCGCCGTCCGACGGGGTGGCCGACACCGCGGTCGGCATCCGGCCCCTCAAGATGGTCATCGCCGGTGGGTTCGCGGCCGGGAAGACGACGTTCGTCGAGTCGATCAGCGAGATCACGCCGCTGACCACCGAGGCGCCGATGACCAGTTACTCGGTCGGCATCGACGATGCCGGCGCGGTGAGCACCAAGACCACGACGACGGTGGCGATGGACTTCGGGCGCCTCACCATCAGCCCCACCACGATGCTCTACCTGTTCGGCACCCCCGGTCAGGACCGCTTCTGGTTCATGTGGGACGAGTTGTCCCGCGGTGCAGTCGGCGCGGTCGTGCTCGTCGACAGCCGTCGGATCGGCGACTGCTTCGGTGCTCTCGACTACTTCGAGCACCAGGGTCTGCCCTACGTGGTCGCGTTGAACTGCTTCGACGGGGTCATGTCACACGGGCTCGACGAGGTCAGGGATGCGCTGACGCTGTCGGCCGAGATCCCTCTCGTGGCCCACGACGCGCGTGACAGGGACTCGGCGAAAGGCGTGCTGATGGCCCTCGTGCGCCACGCGATCGCGCGGCGGCGGCAGCACGTCTGAGCGAGCGTGCGCCGACAGGCGGCACGCTCCATCGAGAGAGCCCGCTCATCGGCGAAGCCGATCAGGACTCGGCCTCGGGCTCTTGGTCGCGAGTCAGGGGCAGACGGATCCGGAACGTCACCGGCTGACGCGACGGCATGTCCAGACGCCCACCCTCGGCCTCGATGAGTCGGCGAGCGAGCGGCAATCCGATGCCGTGTCCTTCACGCGATGGCTTGTCGACGAAGACGTCGTCGGCCACCTCGGCGGTGATCGCGCCCTCATCGGCGACCGTCAGCTCGAGCCAGGCGTCGGCGACCGAGAGCTCGACCGTGATGCGGCCCTTGCCGTGGACGCTGGCGTTGGAGAGCAGCACGTCGAGCGCTTGGCCGACCGCTCCGGGCGCAGCCTGCACGAGGATCGAGTCGAGGCCCTTCAGCTCGATCTTGCGACGTCGGTGGCGCACCACGAGTTGGATGTCGTCGATGTGATTCTCGATCAGCGCGCGTAGGTCGAATGTGGCCGAAACCCCGGCGCGGCCCGTGCGCGACAGCTTGAGCAGGTCGCCCACGGTCGCGGTGAGTCGGTCGACCTGTTCGAGCGCCGCGTTCGCCTCGTGGGCGCGCTCGGGATCATCGGTGAGCGACAGCTCCTCCAGGCGGAGGCGGAGCCCGGTCAACGCGGATCGGAGTTGATGGCTGGCGTCGGTGTTGAATCGGCGTTCCGCAGTCACGAGCGCTTCGATGCGAGACGCCGACGCGTCGAGTGTGCGCGCCAACGCGTCGAACTCGGGAACCCCCGATCGCGGCGCGGTGACCGAGAAGTCGCCCACGCCGAGACGCGTCGCGGCGGTCACCAGATGGAGCAGCGGTGTGCCGAGTCGACGCGACTCGGCCTGCGCCAGGAGCCACGTCATCATCAGGCCCGCGACGCCGAGCAGGAGCAGGATGAGTAGTGAGCGACGTACCTGCTCGCGGACCGGTGCCTCGCTGCCGTAGACGACGACCGAACGTCCGAGCGTGCCGTTCAGCTTGACCGAGATCACCGGGCCGACGGGTTGCGCGTGCACGCGGATGACATCACCCGTGCCGGTGTAGATCACCGCCGCGTCATCGGGGTCGAGCAGCGCGTCGGTGAGGGCCTCGGCGATCGGTTGGTGTCGCCGCGCGGCGACCGCCAATCCGTCGAGCAGATAGGTGCCCTGGCGCTGGAGGCGGTCCTTCGCCGCGTCCTGTGCGACGTTCTGCAGCAGGTAGGCGGTGGGGATGGCCAGCAACAGCAGCGTCACGGTGGTGACGCCGAGGAACGAGAAGATGAGGCGCCGTCTCACGGCGTCGGCGCTTCGAAACGGAAGCCGACTCCTCGAACCGTCGTGATGAAGCTGGGCGATGACGGTGAATCGCCGAGCTTGCGCCGCAGCGCCGAGATGTGGACATCGAGCGCCCGCGTCGCACTGGACGAGGTGTCGTTCCAGACGTCGTGCATGATCGTGCGGCGCGTGACCACGCGGCCGGGTTCCTTGATGAGCAGTGCCAGCAGCTCGAACTCGGTGGGCGTGAGTTGCAACTCCACGTCGTCACGCCAGGCCTGGTGCGCCGCCGGGTCGAGGCGGATCCCGTGGACCTCGATGATCGCCTGCGGGGCCGTCTGGCGGAGGCGCGCGTTGATCCGGGCCATGAGCTCGGCCATCGAGAACGGCTTCGCGAGGTAGTCGTCGGCTCCGGCGTCGAACCCGACGACGAGGTCGACTTCCTCGCTGCGCGCCGTCAGCATGATGATCGGTAGCGACTGGTCGTTGGCACGGATCCGCCGGCAGACGTCGAGACCGTCGATGTCGGGCAGGGTCAGGTCGAGCAGGACGAGGTCGACGCCGCCGCCCGACACCAACTCGACCGCGGTGATGCCCGAGTCGGTGTGGATGATGTCGAACCCGCCGCGAGCCAGCGCCTTCTGCAGCGGCTGTGCGATGGATGGGTCGTCTTCGACGAGCACGATGCGTTGCATGAGTGCCTCAGAGTAGAGGGGGAGTCGTCCGGGTGTCCGGATGCCGAGTCGGGGACACGACGTTCAGTCTTTGGATGATCTTTACAGAGTGCAAGGCGAAGCCTGACAAGGTGCGGCGTATTGTCAGCCTCAGTACAGCAATCTAGATCTCTTCGGATCTCTCCTATTCGAACAGGCGCCTACCTGCGGAGGCGCCTGTTCGAGTTTTACGGCCGGCCATGAGCGTCACCGATCACCTCGAGCTCGACCTCCTGCGCACCGTGAAACTGCTGGGCGTCGCGTCCGACGCGACCCTGGCGACCCGCGTGCGGCACGACATTGCCGCGGTCCGCTCGTCGGCGATCCGCCTCGAGGCAGGCGGACTCGTGCTGCTACGGCGGGGCCACCTCGGGGGGTGGTCGCTCACTGCCGACGGTCGGTCGCGACTCGCCGAACTCTCGAGCGCCGAGGTCGACGGTGCGGGAGTCGAGGGTGTCGGGGTCCGACACCTCGTGATCGAGGTCCACCGCCGATTCACACCCGTGAACGGCGACTTCCTGACGTTGTGCACCGAATGGCAACTGCGTCCCGTGACGACGGGAGCCACCTCGGCGGACGCCGTCGTCAACGATCACTCGCAACCCGAGTACGACGCTGCCGTCATCGCTCGACTCGGCGAGATCGACGCCGCGATCCAGCCGCTGCTCGCCGACGCGAGCGCTGCGCTCGAGCGGTTCGCGCAATACCGCCAACGCCTGACGTTCGCGCTCACCCGCCTCAGCGCCGGTGACCTCGACTGGTTCACCCGGCCGGTCGTCGACTCGTATCACTCGGTCTGGTTCGAACTCCACGAGGATTTGCTGACCACGCTCGGCCTCGAACGCTCCGATTCAACCTGAGAGGGCTCGCTGGTGCGGCGCTAGTCTGAGCCGATGTCCGCCACATCCGCCCGCTTCGGTCGAGTCGTCACAGCGATGATCACGCCGTTCGACGACGGCGGGGCCCTCGACGCCGGCGCGGCCGCTGATCTGGCCCGCTGGCTGGTCGATCACGGCAGCGACGGCCTGGTACTCGCAGGTACGACCGGCGAGAGTCCGGTGCTCACCGAGGCGGAAGAAGACGCGCTCGCTACGGCGGTGCGGGGCGCGGTCTCGGTGCCGCTGTTGTTGGGCACCGGCTCGAACGACACGTCCTACGCGGTACGCGCCTCCGCGAGGGCTGCCGATCTCGGCATGGACGGCGTGCTCGTCGTATCGCCGTACTACAACCGCCCTCCGCAGGCCGGCCTCGACCACTACTTCCGATCCGTCGCCGCGGCGACCACGCTGCCCGTCGTGCTCTACGACATCCCCGTGCGAACCGGGCGCAAGGTCGCGACCTCGACGATCGTCATGCTGGCCCACGAAGTCGAGAACCTGGTGGCATTGAAGGATGCGGCCGGCAACCCCGCCGAGACCGCTCGTGTCATCCGAGACGCTCCCGACGGCTTCGAGGTGTATTCGGGCGACGATCCTCTTACCCTTTCTCTTCTTGCGGTCGGCGCGGTCGGCACGGTCAGTGTCGCCAGCCACTGGGCCGGCGTGCAGATCGGCGAGATGGTCTCCGCGTCTCTCAAGGGCGACGTCGCGACGGCTGCGCGCCTCAATGCCGCGCTGATCGAGTCGTACGACTTCGAGACCGGCGACGACGCTCCGAACCCGATGCCCACCAAGGCGATGCTGCGGGTGCTCGGCCATCGGGTCGGAACGTGTCGGCCGCCGATGGTCCCCGATCCCGAGTGGCTCGAGGCGCGGGCCGGCGAGGTCCTCTCCCGTCTTCCATGACACACCCCTTGCATCGACAGTTCGGAATCAGATGACCTCACCAGCACCCGTCCGGATCACCTTCCTCGGTGGTCTGGGGGAGATCGGGCGCAATTGCGCCGCGTTCGAGATCGACGAGCAGATCATGTTGCTCGACTGCGGCCTCATGTTCCCCGACACCGACATGTTGGGCATCGACGTCGTGCTGCCCGACTTCACGTGGCTGCGCGAGCGCGCCGACCGCATCGTCGGCTGCATCCTCACTCACGGCCACGAGGATCACGTCGGCGCGTTGTCGTACGCGCTCGCCGAGATGTCGTTCCCGCTGATCGGTTCCGCGTTGACGCTCGGACTCGCCAGGGGACGGATCGAAGAGGCGGGGGTGCTCAAGAACACCGAGCTCATCACCGTCGGCGATGGGGAGCGACGCAAGTTCGGTCCGTTCGACTGCGAGTTCCTTGCGACGACGCACTCGGTGCCCCACGGATTCGCGACCGCGTTCCACACGCCGCAGGGAACGATCGTGCACTCGGGTGACTTCAAGATCGACCTGACGCCGGTGGACGGTCGCCTCGCCGACCTGAGCCGACTCGGCGGGATGGCGTCGGGCGAGGGCATCCGCCTGTTGCTCTCCGATTCGACGAACGCGGAGGAGAAGGGCCATTCGCGCTCCGAGAAGGCGGTCGGCACCGTGCTGTACGACCTCATGCACGAGCACGTCGGCCGACGCATCATCACGGCCTGCTTCGCGAGCCACATCCATCGCATCCAGCAACTCGCCGACGCGGCGCAGGCCTTCGACCGCAAGATCGTCCCGCTCGGTCGCTCGATGCGTCGCAACATCGCCATGGCACGCGAGATGGGCGTGCTCCACATTCCCACTGCCGTCCTCGTCGACGTCGAGGATCTCGACGACCACGACCCGGCGAAGGTGTGCGTCGTGTCGACCGGCTCGCAGGGCGAACCGATGTCGGCGCTCGCGCTGCTCGGCGGCAACGAGAACCGTTGGTTGAAGATCACGCCCGATGACACGGTCATCCTGTCGTCGCACCCCATTCCCGGCAATGAGTCCGCGGTGAGCAAGGTGATCGACAACCTGGTGCGCCTGGGTGCCGAGGTCGTGCACACGGGCATCGCCGATGTGCACGCGACCGGCCACGTGAAGCAGGAAGAGCTGAAGCTGCTGCTCAACGTGACCCGGCCCGAGTGGTTCGTGCCGGTCCACGGCGAGTTCCGCCACCTCGTCGCGCACGCCCGTCTCGCCCGCATCATGGGCGTCGCGCCGGAGAAGGCACTGATCGCCGAGGACGGTGACCAGCTCCTGCTCGATGCTGATGGACTCCGTCAGATCGGGCGCGTTCCGGCCGAGTACATCTTCGTCCACGGGGTCGGCGACATCTCGGGGGGCACGCTCCGCGATCGCCAGATCCTGGGCAACGAGGGCGTGGTGACGGCCATCGTCTGCGTCGACTTCACCCACGGCGTGCTGATCGGTGGGCCCGAGATCGCGACCCGCGGTTGGGTCGCCCCCGAAGACTCGACGAGCCTCTTCGCCGGTGCTGCCGAGGTCGTCCGCGGCGCGGTGGTGAGCTCGCTGGGCAGCGGAACGAGCGACCGGGCGGCCCTCGAGAAGGTGGTGCGGCGTGCGGTCGGCTCCTATGTGAGCGAGAAGACCAAGCGTCGCCCGATGATCATCCCGGTGGTCGTCGAAGCCTGACCTGCTTGCCGGGGCGCCCCGGCAGGCTCCCGCACCGTGACGGTGGCCGCCGATAGCGTGGGTTCATCGTGGCCACCAAACAGAAGTCCCGCAGTACGCGCTCGCGCTCGAAGTCGGCCGCAAAGTCGCGCGCCAAATCGACGGCGTCGAAGCGCCGCGCCGCCGTCGAGCCGGGCGGATTCCGGCGGGCCGCCGGCCTGGTCCTCGACGGGCACGGGCACGATCTCGCCGGCGTGATCCTGATCGCGCTGGGGCTCGTCAGTGCGATCGGGGTTTACGGCAAAGTCTCGAGCTGGGTCCCACATTCGGTCGCCGTCGGCCTTGCGTGGGTCTTCGGCGGGTTGCGCTACGTCGCGCCCCTCGTGCTG
>JAYTFP010000102.1:0-12288 GCA_043734285.1 Acidimicrobiaceae bacterium | reverse complement strand
GGCGACGTCGGGCCGTCCGACGCGAAGACCTATCAACTCCACCCGTTCGTCGTACCGACCGGCACTGCGCGCGTCGAGGTGGGCTACATCTGGGATCCGATCGACGCCGGCGTCCTCGACCTCGGCGTGTGGGACGCGAACGGCACGACGGGCAAGGCGGCGTTTCGAACCTGGTCGGGCAGCCGCGAGGGACGCCTTGACAAGTCGATGCCGGCCGAGGTGATCGCACCGGACCGCAACGAGCGCACCGTCGTGCCGCGCGCGATCAATGCCGGGACTTGGCACGTCGAACTCGGCATCGCCGCGGTCTCCTCGCCGATCCACTGGCGTGTCGAGATCCGCTGCCCGAAGGGGCCGGCGGCGACACCGCTGGTGGCCGATCCGGTCGATCCGACCCACGTCGCCCGCGCCGAGAAGGGTTGGTACGCGGGTGACTTCCATCTGCACGCCTATCACAGCAACCCTGAGGGTCCCGATCCCGATGCGATGGTCGCCGCGGCGCGCAAGGCCGGTCTCGACATCGTCCCCGTCACCGAATACGTGACGCCTGCGCACTGGGAGCGCCTCGGCGCGGTCCAACGTGCGAACCCCGACGAGCTGATCTGGCCCGGCCGCGAGGTGATCACCTACTTCGGCCACATGATCGTGCTGAGCGAGACCTCCGACATCGAGTACCGTGTCGGCTTCAACGGCGTCACGATCGGCGACATCCAGCGCAAGGCTGCGGCCGACGGCGCACTGGTGTCGATCGCGCACCCCACGATCTTCCCGCCGGACACGTTCGGTTCGGCGTGTCGCGGCTGCTTCTTCCAGCTGCTCGACCAGGTCGACTGGCCGTCGACGAATCTCATGGAGGTCGTGACCGAGGGCTCGATGGCCGAGCTCGCCGGCAAGGAGATCCCGAATCCGTTCGTGACCACCGCGACGGCCCTGTGGGAGAGCGAGCTACGCGCCGGACACCGCCTCACCGCGGTCTCTGGCTCGGACTCGAAAACGGGACCCGGCTACGGCCACACCTCGACCATGGTCTACGCCGATCGACTCAGCCGACCCGCCGTCGACGAAGCGCTACGGCGCGGTCACGCGTATGTGCGTGGAGTGGGCAAGAACAGCCCGACGATCGACATGACGGCGACCGCGCCCGACGGCACGACCGCGATGATGGGCGACACGCTGGTCTCGCACACCGCAACGCTGAAGATCACCGTGAAGGGCGGCAACGGCGACATGCTGACCACCCGCCGCAACGGCACGGTCGTGCAACGCATCCCGATCGACAGTGACACGTTCACGAAAGATGTCGCGATCGCCCGCGACTTGGTCGAGGGTCCGCTCGGCACGTTCTGGGGCGTCGAGGTGCTCGACCCCAAGGTGTCGCCCGGTACCGAGGTGGCCACCGTCATCGCCAACCCTGTGTTCCTCGCTGACCACCAGCGCGACGAACCAACGCTCCCCCACTTCGTCGCGCCGAAGGCCGCTGCGTCCGGCCATGTCGCCGGTCCTGTGAACCCAATCGTCATCGACCTGCCGGTCGCGCTGCTCGTGACGATCGCCGTCGCGCTGATCGTCGCCGGCGGCGTCACGCTCGTCGTGATCCGCCGCCGCCGGAGTGCACCCTGATGGCCGGCCATCCCCCCTGGGAGCTCGAGTTCGTGATGTCGGCCGCTCGGTTCGACCAGCTGCCGGCGACGACCGCCGAGATCGCGTTCGCGGGGCGATCGAACGTTGGCAAGTCGTCACTCATCAACGCGCTCGCAAACCGCAAGCAGCTCGCCCGCGTCTCGAAGACCCCCGGACGCACGCAGCACCTCAATCTGTTCCGACTGCGCGACGGGCGCACGATCATGGACCTGCCCGGGTACGGCTACGCGAAGGCTGCGGCGAGCGTCCGCAAGGCATGGGGTCCGATGATCGAGGGATACCTCCTCAACCGCGAGGGACTCAAGGCGGTCGTCGTGCTCGTGGACGGCGAGATCGGGCCGACCCGCCTCGACGTCGCCATGTTCGCGTGGCTCACCGCGGGCGGGGTCCCGCACCGCATCGTCGCGACAAAACAGGACAAGGTGAAGTCGTCGGTGCGCCAGAAGCGCAAGGTCGACCTCGCCGAGAAGTGCGGCGTCGATCCCAAGGACGTGCTCTGGGTCAGCGCGGCGAAGCACGTGAACATCGAGCTGCTGCGGAGCCGCTGCTACGAGTGGCTCGGCGCGTCGTGATCCTCGAGGTTCCACAGGGTCGATTCGAGCTCGACCGGCATCCTCCCGGCGACGCGACGTTGCGCGCCTGGGACGCGGCCGACGAGTACGCGCTCGCCGAGATCGCCGGTCGCGAGGTGACCGGATCGGTGCTCGTCGTCAATGACGCGTTCGGCGCGCTGAGTGTGGCGCTCGCCGCGGGCGACCCGGATCGTCGGATCGACTGGTGCGCCGACTCGTACGTCTCGATGCTCGCTCTCGAGGCCAACCTCGCCCGCAACGGGCTCGAGGATCGCGTAGGCATGTCACGTCAGCCCCACTGGCTCACCGATCCCTACGACCTCGTGATCGTGAAGGTGCCACGCCACCTCTCGTTGCTCGAGGAACAACTGCGCTGCATCGCTCGGCTCGTGCACGAGACGAGCACCGTGATCGGCGCCGGAATGACGAAGCACATCCACACTTCGACGATCGAGCTGTTCGAACGCCACTTCGGACCGACGACCACGTCGCTGGCACGGAAGAAGGCGCGACTGATCCAGCCGACGGTCGATCCGGCGGTGACGAGCCAATTCACCGACACCGAGGCGTTGCGCTTCTCGACCTTCAAGATGGATTCCGGGGAGACAGTGTGCAACGCGCCCGGAGTGTTCTCCTCTGGTCGCCTCGACGGCGGGACGAAGCTGCTGATCGACACGCTGCTGGCGCAGGATCTGAAAGTCGATCCGATCGCACGCATCGTCGACCTCGGCTGCGGAAACGGTGCCGTCGGCACGGTGGCCGCCAAGCGTTGGCCCGACGCCGAGATCCTCTTCGTCGACGAGTCGTTCCTCGCGCTCGTCTCAGCCTCGTTCACCTGCCACGCCAGTGTCGATGACCCGTTCGCCGACCGATTCCGGTTCCTCGTCGGGGACGGACTGCGCGACTTCGCCGACGGCGACACGATCGAGCCCGGCAGCGTCGACGTGGTGCTCAACAACCCACCTTTTCACGCGAACAACGCCGAGACCGACGCGACCGCGTGGCGCATGTTCGCCGACGCGCACCGGGCGCTGCGGTCCGGCGGCGAGTTGTGGGTCGTCGGCAACCGGCACCTCGCCTACCACGCCAAGCTCCAGCGACGATTCGGCAACTGCGTCGTCGCAGCGTCGAATTCGAAGTTCGTGGTGCTCAGAGCGCTGCGGAGATGACTTCTGTCACCAGCCATCCATCAGGCGTTCGGTGAAGAATTGTCTGACATGGATGTTTGGACGGCGGAGATTGCGGGAAGCGTGGTGTCATGCTGAGGAAGCCGCGCGCTGGCGCACACGTCGAGATCACCCAGGGTTCGCTCATCGGGATGCGCGGCACCGTGACCAACGGGGCGAAGCGGCAGCGGGGCAAGGTGAGTATCCATCTCGATCCGCCATCGACCTGGGCCGGCCACACGATCGTGCGGGTGCACGTGCGAAAGCTGCGGACGATCCGCGCCGCCGCGTCCACCTCGTCGGCCGTGGCCGACTCCGTCAGCTGATCGAGCCGGTCGCGACGACTGAGCCGTCGCTCTCGGTGACGACCACCTCATGGGTCGAGGTCAACGACGCATCGATCGGCACGGCCCAGGTGCCGGCTCCGGCGTCGGGCACATGCCACACCGCGACCTCGCTCAGCCCGCCGTCGGCGCGCCGCGCGGCGCAGTGGTACTCGCCGCGGTCGACGCCGGTCAGCGTCATCGTCAAGGTCTGTCGGCCACCGGTGGTGATCATCACCGTGCCGACGCGGCCTCCCCGCCGATCGATCAGCTCGGCGCTGCGGACGTCGCGGACATCCACGCGATCGAGCGCGGCGAGCCGATGATCGCGCGCGAGCCGGGTCACCCCGAGGCCGACCACCGCGACCAGCAACACCGCCGCCGCCGCGACGAGGATGCGCCGACGATGCGGCGAGCGCTCGCGGGCCTCGCCGATCGATGCCAGCACGCGCGATTCGAAGCCGACCGGCGGCTCTGCCTCGCGAGCGAGGAGCAACAGCCGGTCAGCGGCGCTCGCGAGGCCGTCCAACTCCGACTGGCACCGCTCGCACGACGCGGCATGGGCGAGGAGCACGTCGTGTTCGTCGGCGCCCAGCACGCCGAGCGCGAGTTCGGCCGCCGAGGTGTCGAAGGTGGCGCACTCGACGACGACGGGACGGAGTTCAGACATCGACCGCTCCCTCCACGAGCGCGGCGCGGAGATGCATCAGCCCCTGACGGATGCGCGTCTTCGCGGTACCGAGCGGGATCCGTTCGATCTCCGCGATCTCCGCCGCGGTGTGTCCACCCATCGAGGCGAAGAGGACGGCGCGACGCTGCTCGTCCGAGAGTGCGTCCAGCGCACCCCGCAGGCGGTGCACCTCGACGCGCGCCACGCCGAGTTCCTCGACCGACGCGATGGCCGGCGGCATCAACGCGGTGAGATCGATCGGGTCGTACGGCGTGCTACGGGTCGTGCGGATCACGTCGATGCAGAGGCGGCGCGTGATCGTCTGCATCCAGGTCCGCACGGTGCCGCGGCGGGGATCGAAATTGCCCGCGTGACGCCAGACGCGCTCGAACGTCTGCTGTGCGAGGTCCTGCGCGAGCGTCTCGTCGCGACACATGGTGATCGCCAACCCGTAGACCGCGCGTTGATGACGTCGGACGAACACCGTCGCGGCCGCGTGGTCGCCCTGCGCGATCGCGGCGAGGAGCGCCTCATCCTCCAGCCGGTCGGCCCGCGCGGTCCACGTCACCATCACCAGACCCTACGAACGATCAGGCCGCAGAGATTGCGAAAACCCCGATCCGACGCCGCGTCGTATGGAGAGGCATGAAGCGATTCGCTGCGGCTGCAGCCCTCATCGTCCTGACCGTCTCGGCCTGCGGCTCGTCCAAGGACTCCGCAACCACGACCACTCCAACTACAACGGCGCCGACCTCG
The DNA here is from genome assembly GCA_043734285.1 of Acidimicrobiaceae bacterium. Classification (GTDB taxonomy): domain Bacteria; phylum Actinomycetota; class Acidimicrobiia; order Acidimicrobiales; family Microtrichaceae; genus JAYTFP01. The sequence goes on along the minus strand of JAYTFP010000102.1, from coordinate 7,160 downwards.
GCCGCACCGGGCGGCTCGGGTCCGACCGTGCAGTTGGCGTCGTCGGAGTACGGCTCGATCCTCGTCGATGGCCAGGGAATGACCCTCTACATGTTCACGCCCGACACGGGCGGAAAGAGCACCTGCAACGGGAATTGCGCCGCCAGTTGGCCGGCCCTGGCCGGCAAGCCGACAGGTGTGGGCGTGGGTGCCGACGACCTCGGCTCGATCACCCGCGACGACGGGACGACGCAGGCGACGTTCTACGGACACCCGGTGTACCACTACGCCGAGGACAGCAAGGCGGGTGACGTCATCGGCGAGGGCACCGGTGGCAAGTGGTTCGTGATCGACAAGGACGGCAACCCCGTCAAAGCGGCGGCTGGAGCATCATCGACGACCGCGCCAACGACGGCGCCAGCGACGACGTCGGCTCGCGGTTACTGAGGCTGGCCCGATGGAGCGTGCCGCCTCTCGGCACACGCTCTCAGCAGCTCCCGCCGCGACCGAAGTCCTGGGTCCAGTAGATGACGCCCGATCCCGAAGTCGCCTGACCCACACCGACGTGCACGTACGACGTCGACAACAGGTTGGTGCGATGGCCCGATGAGTTCATCCAGCCGGTCATGACCGCGTCGACCGACGTGTACCCGGCAGCCACGTTCTCGGCGAGTGCATTCCAGTTCACGTAACCGGCTGCCTCGATCCTCTGGTCGAAGGTGGACCCGTTCGATCCCGTGTGACTCATGAGGTTGTGCGCGGCCTGGTCGGCGGAATGCGCCTGCGCTGCGGTGGTGAGGCGGCCGCACAACTGCAGTGCGGCGGCGCCGACCGCGGCGCGCTCAGCATTGATGCGGGTGAGCATCGCCGTCTTCCAGTCTGACGACGATGGTGCGGTCGTGGTCGTGACCGGGCGCACCGTGGTCGTCGGATGCATGGTGGTCGTGGAGCGCACCGTGGTCGGTGTGGTCGTCGACGGTGTGGTCGGAGCGCAGGCACCGACGGCGATCGAGAGGGCGAGCGGGAGAACGGCCATGAAGCGACGCATCTCTCCTCATCGGCAGATGCCGAGGGTCTCTTGAGTCGAACGGCCTACTCAGACGCTGCAATCGGGGAGATCACGCGGCGAGGGCCGCTGGTGTCCGCCGGCGGCGGCGCAACAGCGACACGATGAGCAGCGGCAGGCCGATCACCACGCCGAACGGCGCGGCGTAACCAATGCCGGCACCCACGACTCGAGCCACGACGACCAGCGCATTGATGCTCGAGGCCAGGGCGCGGCCGACGCCGGGCACGGCCTTCAGTGAATCTCCGGGGTGCGACGCTGCGGCGACGGCCTTGGCCGTACGCGTGATGGTGACGTCGACGCTGGCGAGGGCCACCTGATCGCCCAGTTGACGACGCTGCCCGAGCATCTGCTCGAGTTCGGTCTCGCGGCGAGTGATCTCACCGTCGACCGATGTCACGTCGCCGATGCTGTTCGCCCGCGCCGTCAACGCGCGCACGCGCTCGAGACTGGCCGTCGCGGCGGAGATGCGCGCGTCCAGATCCACTGCCTGTGCGGTCACGTCGTCGGCGCGGCGGACGTCGCTCGTCAACTTCCCGAGCCGCTCGACGTCGCGGGCCACCTGATCGAGGCGATCTGCCGGCACCTTGAGCGTGAGCCGCGCCTCCTCGACTCCCGAGTACGACGACTGCTGGCCGAACACGAACCCGCCCGCGTCGACGGTGACCTTCTGCGCCTGGCGCGCAGCATCAGCGACGTGGTCCGCAGCAATCGCGACCTCGACGGTGAAGGCGATCTGGTGACCGGCGATCGTCGGTAGGTCGGGCGCGACCTTCGCCGCTCCGGCCGCGGCTGCGCCCGTTGCGAGCACGGAGCCCGCCGACCCTGCCGCCCTCCGATCAAGGGATGCGTCCTGTCCGCGAGAGGCGGCGCATCCACTCACCGCGGTGGCGACGAACGCCAGGGCGACCCCCGCTCTCGACACTCGCCTTGGCGCTGCACCCATCGGTCACCCCCGTCATCGGCTGTGAGGCGAAGGTAGGTGTGACGCCTGTCACGGTGGCCGCGGTGGCTATGAGCGGCCACAGCGACGCGACGTCCGCGGTCAGCCCTCGGCGTGGATGCGCAGCAGCACCGAATCGTGCGCGTCGAGCGCTTGGATCCGCACGGTCGTCCCGCGCACCGAGATTCGATCGGGACGGGCCGCGTCGACGATCTCGACCCACGGATCGGGCCATCCAAAGATGTCGCGCACGTCGACCGAGCGATCCGCCACGACCTCGCCGACGTTCGCGACCGCCAGCCATCCCATATCGTCACCCGCCGCGGCGAGCAGGCCGGCGTGAAACGACGTCATCACGTCGGGCGCCCACCACCGGCTCGCGCCCTCACGAACCTCGCGGTTGATCCGACGCGCCAACTCGACGTTGCGCACCTCGTCGCCGTTGCACTCCGACGCGAACGTGGCGAACATCACCGGCCCGCCCATCACGCCGTTCGCGTGCGCCATCAGCCGACGCTCGGCGACGGTCAGCCGGTTGCGCTTTCGATAGGCGAACAGACAGTCGGGATCACTCTCGAAGAACACGCGATGTTGGAAGGCCCTGGTGAGCACGCTGCGGTGCGCGACGTTGCTGCCCAGCGTCTCGGAGTCCTTGCCGACGAGCCTCGTGACCACCGGGGCGCGCCAGATCGGGGTGACGTCGGTGCTCGTGCGGATCAGATCGACGGTGCCGATCCCGGCCTCGATCGGACAGCCGCAGCCGAGGAGGAACGCGTCGTCGCCGACCGCGTCGCGGATCACCTCCAGTGCGCGACGGGCACCCTCGAGCGTGGTGACGGTCTGGTCGTGCCGCGCGCCCGGCAGCATCGAGGCGAACAGGAAGTCGAGCTTGAAGAACGAGAACCCCTGCCCGGCCAAGGTCGACATCACCGTGTGCAGGTGTTCGAGCACGGCGGGATGAGTGACGTCCAACGCTCGCACTGGATGACGCAGGTCCCACTGCGGATTCAACAGTCCGACGACGGGGCGTCCCCGCTCGTTGCGCAGCAGCCACTCGGGATGCTCGATCGCGACCTGCGACCGCGCCAGTGCGAGGAACGGCGCGACCCAGAGCCCTGCGGTCTTGCCGCGCCGGGTGATCTCGGCCGCGACCGCCTCGATGCCGCGCGGGAAGCCCACATCGGGCGTCAGCCAGTCGCCGACCGCCGACTGGTAGCCATCGTCGACGTGGAACAGGTCGAAGTGGTCGCCGAACGCGCCCTCGACCGCGTCGAGATCCTCGATCAGGTTCTCTTCGGTGATCTTGGTGTAGTGCGAGTACCAACTGCAGTAGCCGTCGGGCGAGTGTCGTGGCGTCGGCACGCCCAGGTCGTCGGCGACACGCCGCGCCCATCGCCGTTGGGCGACGTCGGCCGGCGCGCGCGACACGAATACCGGAGGCAACGCGAGTCGTTCGCCGCGACGCAGCGCCTTGCGCTCGAGCTGCACCTGCACCGTCACCTCAATCGCATCGCCGCGCCAGGTCGAGATGATCTGCGTGACGTGATGCCTCGGGTCGCAGGTCGCGACGGTGACCGGATGACTCCCATCGGACCGGCACACGGTCGTGATCAGCGACGACTGGAGCGTGCCGGGCTTGCCGCTCGGGACGGCGTACAGGTTGTGCGCGCTCAGCCGGGCCGGCGCGAAGAAGATCTTGGGCGGCGCGTCGGCGAACGAGAACGAGCCGCTGCCGGAGAACGAGTGGAAGCCGTGCACCAGCGCACGATGACCGCGTGCGCTCCCGCTGACAGGGAGCCGCAAGGTCCACGGCCGTACGAAGTCAGCGACGATGTCCGGGCCGTCGTTGACGAGCTCGAGCGTGACCCACTCGTCGCCGTCGGCGGTGATCGTGACGTCGCTCGTCACCGACAATCCGAGCGGCAGGCCGAGCACCCGCCCGCGGTCGACGATGGTGGCGCCGCCGGGTTGCACGACCGTCAGACCTTCACGACGAAACTGGCGACAGTGGTGGCGTTGCCGCCGAGGTTCAGGGTCGCCACCGTGCGCGCGCCCTCGACCTGACAATCGCCAGCGGTACCGGTCACCTGGCGCGCCGCGTCCCACAACATCCGCACGCCGGTGGCGCCGACGGGGTGTCCCCCGCCGGTCAGGCCGCCTCCAGGATTGACGGGCGTTGTGCCCTTCGCATCCACCGTGCCGTCCTCGATCGCGCGCCAACTCTGCCCCGGCGCGGTCAACCCGAAGTGGTCGATCGCCGCGTACTCGCTGATCGTGAAGCAGTCGTGTGTCTCGATCGCATCGATGGCGGACACATCGGCGACGCCGGCGCGGGCGAACGCGTCGTTGATCGTCGCACGGACGTGCGGCAGCACCCATTCGTCGTCGCGGTGCTCCGCGATCTTGCCGGCCATGGTCATCCGCGCGGTGCGGTGCCCCCAGCCGGCGATGCGCGGCACTTCGTCGAGCGAGACGCCGCGCTCCGCGGCCCATCGCGCTGCGAACGCCGGGGTTGCCAACACCAGCGCGGCGGCGCCATCGCTGACCTGCGAGCAGTCGTAGCGACGCAGTCGCCCGGCGACGATCGGATTGAGCTCGTCATCGTCGCTGAACGTCGCCTCGCCGACATGCCAGTCGCGGGTCTGCGCACAGGGATTCCGCGACGCGTTGTCGAACGCCTTGCGACCGAGCGCCGCAAGGTGTGCGTGGTCGAGTCCGTAGCGTCGGTCGTACTCGTCGGCGAGCAGGCTGAAGAGGTGCGGCCACGGGAACTCGACGCCGTCGGTCTCGTGAGGCACCCATGCCGCCGCCCCGAGCGCCTGTTGCGCGGCGAATCCCCCATCGGCGCGCATCAGCTCGACCCCGACCACCAACGCCGACTCGGCACGCCCCGCGTCGAGATCGGCCGTAGCCGCGAGCACGGCCATCGATCCCGAGGCGCAGGCAGCTTCGTGGCGCGACACCGGCGTGCCGGCGAGCTCGGGCGTCGACTCGACCAGCAGTCCGCCGAGATGGCCCTGGCCCGAGTACACCTCCCCGAGGAAGTTGCCGACGTGCGCGGTGCCGATGGCCTCGGGCTCGACGCGGGCCGACGCCAACGCACCCCGAGCCGCCTCGCCCAGCAGGTCGATCAGCGTGTGGCCCTCGCGCGCCGCGTTACGGGCGAAGTCGCTCTGGTAGCCGCCGAGGATGAAGGTCGGATCGGCCATCACGCAGGCTGCTGGCCCGCGAGCTCGGCCGCGGACACCCACCACGTGTGATAGCCGGTCGGCACGCGGACCGGCACCGCCAGTCGGCACACGGGCTCGTCGTCGAGTCGTTGCGCGTCGAGCACGTGGACCTCGGACTCACCCGTCGCCTCGCACACGACGAAGGTGACGAGGTAGCCGTCGTTCTCGTCGGTCGCGCCCGTGCGCGGGCAGAACACGGTCTCGCCGCCGAACCACCCCTCGGGCCAACGGTGCGTGACCGTCGTGTTCGTCTCGAGGTCATGACCGACCACCGCGTCGAACGCCAACGTGCCGGTCGGAGCGAAGCGCTGGAGGTACGAAAAACGACTCGGCCGACCACTGCGCCGGTTGTCCATCCGTGGGAACTCGGCGGGCACGTCCCAGAGCTGCTCGGCCACGAGCGATCCGGCCTGCAGATCGAACGTCCAGTGGGTCAGGTACGGCTCGAGGCGCAGCATCCCGAGCGTCGGCGCGTCGACGGTCGACCGATTCGCAGGGTCGTCCGCGAGCGGCTCGGTGCCGCGACACCCGACGAGGTGGACGAGGTGATCGCCCTCCTGCCAGGCGTTGATCGTGTGATACATGAAGCACGGATCGGTCTCGAACCAGCGGACCGCTGTGCTCGCACCCGGCTCGGGATGCCGCGGCGCGAGCCCGAACCGCGTTGGTTGGTCACGCTGGAACGCGAGCGTCGAGCGACCGCGGGCCATCGCCGCGACGTCCCAGGTGAACGAAAAGTCGAAGAGGACGATCCAGTCGTCGGTGAACGCGACGTCGTGTTGCAGGCGCGGACCGTCGAGTTCGATCGTGTCGGACCGCACCACGCGACCCTCGGGCGACACCACGCCGAGTGTCAGGTAGGGCGGGACGGGGTCGTAGTCGATGAACAGCATCTCGCCCGTGTGCTGATCGACCTTGGGGTGCGCCGCGATGTGCGTGCGCAGCGTCGAGTCGAATGTCTGTGTGCCGCGTGTCTCGAGGTCGGGCAGCCCGACGCGGTAGGCGTCGCCCCCGAGCCACCACAGGGCGAGCAGCTCGCCGTTGAACCAGACGATGTCAGTGTTCGCGGTGTCCTTGAACACCTCGGGCGCGCGGCTGAAGTCGGGCGGCTCCATGATGCCGGTCCACAGCGACTCGCCCGCGTCGGACTCGGCGAGGAACGCAGACGTGCGCACGTAGCGATTGCGGTAGGTCGCACGGCCGTCGGCGAACTCGACGGCGTGGATCATGCCGTCACCGTCGAACCAGTGGTACCGGCCGCGCGGCTCGAACCGGGGGTTACTGCCGTTGCGTGCGAAGATGCCCTCGAGGTCGCTCGGCAGCGCGCCCGCAACGACCTTCAGGTCGTGGACCCCCTCGGCGTGGGTCGGTGCATAGTTGCCCTCGAGATAACGCGAACGCGCGGCTGCGCCGGTCCGATCCGAGTCCACGACTGTCATCTGCCATCACCCCCGAGTGAGGGACACATTGTAAGCGCAGCCGCTGTCGAAGCAGTCGTGATCATCGACCACAGCCCGGCGTGTAGTCGGGGACGCCGAACACCGTGCCGGGGAGATTCGTTGGCAGTATGACAGGTGCCCACCCGCCGCAGATGAACGCGACATGTCCCACTTTCGATGGCGGCTTCAGGAGGCGGACGGAAATTCGCTCGGAGTTTGCGGCGCTCAGGCACTCCCGGCTCTTCCAGAGAACCTGGACGACAGCGCCGTGGCCCCGCACCGAGACACCCGACACCTCGGGCCTCGGACACCCTGGGCCGTGCCCGGCAACCACTCCAGTGATGTCGATGTGGTCATCCGCTCCAACTCCTTGGACGGTGAACGAAGTAGGAGCAATCGTCTCCGAGGAGAGCAGGCGCCAAGCAGCGAGGACCGTGGACTCGCTCGGTGTTGCAACACCCGCACGCGTAGTGCACGAAGACCTGAGGGCGGCCGACGTGAGT
>JAYTFP010000101.1:0-13202 GCA_043734285.1 Acidimicrobiaceae bacterium | reverse complement strand
CGACGAGAGGACCGTGAGACGGACCCCCTCGTCGAGTGCGTTCGTGTCGAAATCGTCGCCGTCGAGACTCTCGCCGGCGGGACGACTCACCTTCGACGGGGCGGGCGACGTCGAGCGCCGCGGTCGCGACCGCCTGGGCCTCCGCCGCCAACTCCCTTGACCTCGGGCCCGAGATCGCCATGGATCGCGGCGACCTTCTCATCGTTGAACGCTTCGAACGACACCTGCACCGCGTCGCTGTCGGCGATGGGCGCTGAGGTGGTCTCGGCGGGTGCGGCAGTGAAATCAGCAGATGTCGCCGCCGCAGCGGCGTCAGCTTTTGGGTCTGACTCGCCTCCGCCGGCGGGCACGAGGCCTGCGGTCGGCATGAGGCTGATCTTGCCGTTGGGGTCGATGTCGTCGACACGGACCTCGATCTCGTCACCGAGGCTGAGCACCGATTCGACGCTGTCGATCCGCTTGCCGCCACCGAGCTTGGAGATGTGGACCAGGCCGTCACGTCCGGGGAGGATGTTCACGAAGGCACCGAACTTGGTGATGTTCACGACCTTGCCCTGGTAGATCTCGCCCACGCCGGCGGTCGGCGGGTTGAGGATCAGACGGATCTGACGCTCGGCCTCGACGACCTTCTCGGACTCGACCGCGGCGATCGACACGATGCCCACCATGCCGTCGTCGTCGACCGAGATGTTGGCGCCGGTCTCGGCCTGGATGGCGTTGATGACCTTGCCCTTCGGGCCGATGATCTCGCCGATCTTGTCGGCGGGGATCTCGAAGCTGACGATCTTCGGCGCGTTCGCCGAGACCTCGTCGCGGGGACCGTCGAGTGCGCCGGCCATCACGGCGAGGATCGCGAGACGAGCTTCTTTGGCCTGGTCGAGCGCGGCGGCCAACACGTCGGCGGGAATGCCGTCGATCTTCGTGTCGAGCTGGAGCGCCGTCACGAACTCGGACGTGCCCGCGACTTTGAAGTCCATGTCGCCGAACGCATCCTCGGCGCCGAGGATGTCGGTCAACGTCGTGTACTTGCCCTCGTGGAAGATGAGGCCCATGGCGATGCCGGCGACGGGCGCCTTGATCGGCACACCGGCGTCCATCAGTGACAGGGTCGAGCCGCACACCGACGCCATCGACGTCGAACCGTTCGAGGCCAGCACGTCGGAGACGGTGCGGATCACGTAGGGGAACTCGTCCATCGGCGGGATGACCGGGAACAGCGCACGCTCGGCGAGCAGGCCATGGCCGATCTCGCGACGCTTCGGGCCGCGCATGAAGCCGGTCTCACCAGTCGAGAACGGCGGGAAGTTGTAGTGGTGCATGTAGCGCTTCGAGGTCGTCGGGCTGATGCCGTCGATCATCTGGTCCATGCGTCCCATGCCGAGCGTGGCCACGTTCATGACCTGCGTGTCGCCACGCTGGAACAGACCCGAACCGTGAGCGGTCGGCAACACGCCGACCTCGGCCGAGAGCGGCCGGATGTCGGCCGGTCCACGACCGTCGATGCGCAGTCCCTCGTCGACGACCCGCGTGCGCACGATCGACTTGGTCAACGACTTGAAGGCCGCCTTGAGCTGCTTGGTGGCGAGCGCCGCGTCGTCTTCGCCGAACTTGGCGGAGAGCGCTTCGAGCACCTCGTCACGCAGCGCCGACTCGGAAGCCACGCGCTCGGTCTTGTCGGCGACCTTCTGGGTGTCACCGAGGCGAGCGCCCACGAGCTCTTTCACGGCCGAGAACTGCTCGGTCGTGTAGTCGACCTGCTCGGCGAACGACATGATCGGCTTCTTGCCGCCCAGCTTCTCGATGAGCTCGTTCTGCAGTGCGATGGCGGCCTTGATCGAGGCCTTCGACGCCTCGAGGCCCTTGGCCAGCGCGGCCTCGTCGACCTTCGGAGCGCCCTGCTCGTAGAACTCCCAGGCCTTCTCGGTGCCGCCGGCCTCGACCATCATCACGGCGACGTCGCCGTTGTCGAGCTCACGTCCGGCCACGACCATCTCGAAGGTCGACTCGTCGCCCTCTTCGTAGGTCGGGTGGGCCAGCCACTCGCCATCGGTCGTGTAGGCGATGCGCACGGCGCCGAGCGGACCCGAGAACGGGATGCCCGAGATGCACAGCGCGGCGCTGGCCGCGTTGATGGCCAGCACGTCGTAGGGGTGGTGCTGGTCGGCGCCCATGACGGTGCCGACGATGTGGACCTCGTTGCGGAAGCCGTCGGGGAACGAGGGGCGCAACGGACGGTCGATGAGACGGCAGGTCAGGATCGCCGAGTCGGCGGCCCTTCCCTCACGACGGAAGAACGAACCGGGGATCTTGCCCGCGGCGTACATACGCTCCTCGATGTCGACCGTCAGCGGGAAGAAGTCGATGCCGTCACGCACGGACTTCGCCGCGGTCGCGGTCACGAGGACCCGGGTGTTTCCGAGGCCCGCCATGACGGCGCCGTCGGCGAGTCCGGCAAGCTTGCCCGACTCGAAGGACATGATCTTGTCGGCGCCGCCAATGGGCCCCGACACACGAATGGCATCAGCCATGTGCACTCACTCTCTCTTGAACACCGGCGCCCTTGCGACGGTGTTTGGTGTGGTGCGACTTGGTAGCCAGTTCCCAGTTGTCGATGCCCGACACACTGCCCGGTCTTCAGGGCGAGGGATTCGGGGACCGACAACCAGGCACTGACCTGCTTGTCGCACGATGGGATGCGGCGACGGGAAAGCCGACCGCGACGGTACGTGGGTACCGGCGCTCAGCCTACCCCAGGGACGTACCGAAACCCCGCATGCGAAGTTATCGACGCAGGCCGAGCTCGGCGATGATCGTGCGGTAGCGCTCGATCTCGATCTTCTTCAGGTAGTCGAGGAAGCGGCGACGCTTGCCCACCAGCATCAACAGGCCGCGGCGGCTGTGGTGATCCTTCTTGTGCATCTTGAGATGCGCCGTCAGGTGGTTGATGCGGTCGGTCAGGAGCGCGATCTGCACTTCGGTCGAGCCGGTGTCGCCGGGCTGCTTGCCGTGCTTGGCGATCGTGTCGGCCTTGGGGGCCAGGTTTGCGGGAGGTCTCGACATGGGTGGTGCTCCTGGTGGGCGTAGGACCCAGCTGCCCTCAGCGCACGGAGCGTCAGAGGGAAGCCAAATGGACGGGCCACCGTAGCAGTCAGGCCCCGGCTGCTCTCAATTCCTGTCCCAGTGCAGCGGGGCCTGGGAGTCGGCATCCTGTCGGAAGAGCATCGCGAATTCGGCGATGAGGGCCCGCAGGTCCGCGATCTCGCGGAGGACGGCGAGGAGCATCAGCCGGTCACGCTGGCGATCCTGTGCGACTCGATTCTGGTCCATGTCCCTCCGGTCGAACGCATCGTAGATACCGCGATCGGCGCGCGGCGAGACGTCGGCGGGACGCATTTCTCCCGCGAGGTTGGACGGCCCGGTCAGGCCGCGCAGGTAGTTCCCTACCTTCCCCACCGCCACGTCACAGCGAATTGATCGAGGGGTCCATCGCAACGCCGAGGGAATTCGCTGTGACGTGGATTCGACCACTCCCCCGTGAGAGTCGAATCAACCGCGGTCACCGCAGCGCAGGCGACGGTGCGCGAATGTCGCATGAGGATGGCCTGGGTCTGGGGACCGAACCGCTCGATCTCGTACCGACCGTGGGCGACTGAACTGCCGCAGCTCCGAGGTTCGTCAATGCCGTCAGTGGTCGGCAACTCAGGACGAGCTATGTGACGTTCACCGTAGGGTGTGCACCATGAGTCGGAGCGGGAGGCCCTCGGCGATTCGCCGAGCGGGTGAGGATGCCCGCAAGGTGGCATCACGCTCGGACCAAGGATCGCGTGCCAGATCGGCCGACAAAGACGGCCGGGCAGGCGACGGCCCTCGGCCAAGTCCGATCGTTCGTCGCGTCCTGGCCGCAGTCCTGGATTGGGTCGCGCTCCAGCTGGTGTCAGGCCCCCAGCCACCCCGCCGCCCGATGGACTGCCATAGGGATTTTCATTGTCTACACAGTGGTGGCAACCGCGTTCTTCGGACGGACCCTCGGAAAATGGGCGCTTGGACTTCGAGTCAGTCGGGCAGACCGTTTCCCGCCGGGGGTGGTGGCTTCAACGCTCCGATACGTCGTCGGATTTGCGGGTTGGCTTCTGTGGCTGTTGCCCCACGGCCTTTGGGCGGGGTCGTCGTCCGCACTGTCGACCCTGGCCTTGCTCTGGCCGCTGGCAGTGCTGATGCCCGCAATCTTCGACCCGGAACGGCGAGGCCTGCACGACCGCGTGGCCGGAACGAGAGTCACATACATGCCTCGACGACCGAACTCGCGGCGCTCGGGTCCATCACCGACTCCTTAGCGCACGTCGAACGGCGGCGGGATTGCCCAGGCCACGGATCACATCACATGAGCACCGCGACGGGGTCAGGCCGACTCGGGGCGCTCGATGCTCCAGTGGAAGAGCGGGCGGCGGTGGCGTCCGGCGAGCACCGTGGTCTCGGCCATCGGTGTGAGCGTCGTGATGCGAGCATCGGGCGCGTAGAACGCTTTCTCGATGTCGCGCAGCGTCGGGTTGGCCTTGCGCACCCCGGCTCGACGCAGGGCGGTCGTGACCGCCGCGCCGAGGTCACCAGGAAGGAGTTCCGCGACGATCGCCGGCAACGTCTCGGGATCTCGGAGCAGCCACGAGTGCCGCCCCTCGGAGATCGTGATGAGCGTGCCGTGCGAGCGCTCGGCGGCTTCACGGGCTGTGCGGACCGGCACGGCGAGATCGCGGTCGCCGTGCAATACGAACACCGGCACGTGGTTGTGGGCCAGCTCGTTGAGCGCGTAGCGACTCGAACGCGACCGCAGGATCGACACCATCGGCCCGAGCAGACGCCACGGGTGGGCGATGTGGCCGGCGATCGTCGGAGCGAGGAGACGGAGCAGCTTCGTGGCCTGCCGCGGATCACGCAGCACCGGCACGATCGAGAGACTGTCGATCAGCAGCGTGGCGCCGACGGCCCCGAGCAGCGGCGGCGCGAGACGGAAGACGTAGACCATCTTGTCCCAGGTGTCGCCGACGATCGCGTCGATGAGCATCACTGCGATGGTGCGTTCGGGCCGCTCGGCCGCGAGCTGCGTCACCAGGCGACCACCCATCGAGTGACCGGCGAGCACGCACTGCTCGATGCCCAGCTCGTCGACGATTCGTCCGAGCAGTTCGCTGTATGCGACGAGGTCTTGTCCGTCGGACGGCAGACCCTGCGTGCCGCCGTGACCGGCCGTGTCGATCGCGATGACCTTGAACCCCATCGACACCAGACGCGACAGCGTCTGCGCGTAGAGGAACCCCTCGGCCGAGAACCCGTGGACAACGACGAGCGGGATGCCCCGACCGGCGACCGTGATGCCCACCATGTGTCCGTCGGACAACGTGATCTGGTGCCGGGCGAGCCGTGGCGCGGCGACCGGATCGACGTCGGTCGCGACGTCGTCGGTGACGGGACCGGGAATCGGTTCGAGGACCTGACTCATGGGGCACCTTTCGCGTTCAGTGCGAGCGTGTCGCGGGCACGAGCGCAGTCGAGCCGGAGCTGTTCGGTCAGCGCCTCGACGCCGTCGAAGCGCTGGTCACCGCGCAGCATCGCTTCGAACCGCACGGCCACTCGTTCACCGTACAGATCGCCGCTCCAATCGAGGCAATGCACCTCGATGAGCGACGCGGGCTGGTCGTCGTAGAACGTCGGGCGCTTGCCGACGTAGATCGCCGCGTCGAGCACCTCACCATGCGCCCGCACCAGATGCCCCGCGTAGATGCCGTCGGCCGGCAGGAGCATCTCGTCGGGCACCGCGACGTTGGCCGTCGGAAAGCCGATCTCACGCCCACGCTTGTCGCCGTCGACCACCGGCCCACGCATCTCGTGCGGACGACCGAGCATCGCGTTGGCGTCGTCGAGGCGACCTTCGGACAGCGCGCGCCGGATGGCGGTCGACGAGACCTGACTCTCGGGACGGGCCTCGTGGCCGTCGACGCCGACGAGCCGGTGCCCGATCACCGAGAACCCGGCGGTCTCCCCCATCTCCTCCAGCAACGACACGTTGCCCTGACGATGGTGGCCGAAATGGAAGTCTTCGCCGACCACCACGAGCGACGCCCGCAGCGCGCCGACGAGCACGGTCTCGACGAAGTCGGGCGCCGACTCGAGCGAGCGTTCGTGGTTGAAGGTGATCACCAGCGTGCGGTCGACGCCGGTCGTCGCGAGCAGCTCGAGCTTCTGCTCGAGATCGCACAGCAGACGCGGCGCCGACTCGGGACGAAGGATCTGCGCGGGATGTCGATCGAACGTGATCACCGAGGTCGACAAGCCGCGGGCGGTGGCCTCGTCGCAGACCGCGGCGAGCACCGCGCGGTGCCCGAGGTGGACGCCGTCGTAGAAGCCGATGGTGACCGCGCTGCGGTCGGACGCGGGCGGCATCTCATCGATGTCACGGATCACGATCATGGGACGACAAGGCTACCGATCGCCGGACGGAACCACGAACACCACGGCGGGCTTCACGCGGCCGTCGCGGTGGGGTTCGTAGATCGCCAGCAGCTCGCCGGACGGCCCCGTGACCGGCCACGGGCCCTTGCCGCTGACACCGAGGACCTCGCTGTCGAGTACCGAACCGACGCGGATCGCGGCCTCGACCGACGCGTCGACGGTGACGACGGCAAAGCCGCGAACGGCCTCGATCATCGGCAGCACCTCGATCTCGCTCAGCGCGTGCGCGTCATCGAGACCGAACGCGCCGACCGACGTGCGCCGCAACGCGCGGAGATGCGCTCCCCCGCCGAGCGCGGTGCCGAGGTCGGCCGCGAGCGAGCGGACGTAGGTGCCCGACGAGCAGTCGACGACGCACCGGTAGACGAGCGGATCGTCGGTCGGCTCGGTGTCGTAGCGGTACACGGTCACTGGACGCGCAGGTCGATCGACCTCGATCCCCTTGCGAGCCAGGTCGTACAAACGCTCGCCGCCGATCTTGATCGCCGAGACCATCGGCGGCACCTGCAGGATGTCGCCGGTGAGCGCCGCAGTCGCGGCGGCGACCGCGTCGGGGTCGAGCGCCATCTCGTGCGTCGCGGTCACGTCACCCGCGGCATCGAGCGTCGACGTCTCGACGCCGAACACGATCTCGGCCTCGTACGACTTGGGCAGCAACTGAAGGAACCGCAGCAGCTTCGTGGCCTTGCCCACGCCGAGGACGAGCACGCCCGTCGCGTCGGGGTCGAGCGTGCCCGAGTGTCCGACCCTCGACGTGCCGAGGATGCCCCGCGCCTTCGCGACGACGTCGTGCGACGTCCAGCCCGCCTCCTTGTCGACGATCGCGACGCCGTTGATGTCGGCGTCAACGCGGCCGCGACGACCCACGGTCAGGCCTCGTCGGTCGAACCCGTGGACCCGGCGATCGGCTCGACGCGACCCGCGACGATGTCCTCGATCCGCAGCGCCGCGTTGAGCACGTCGTCGGGAAGGAACGTGACGCGCGGCGTCTTGCGCGCGGAGACACCGCGGCCGACGGCCTTCTGCACGCGGTGCCGGACGTCCTCGAAGCCCTCGTCGATCACGTCGGTGCGATCCTCCGCTGCGGCGACCAACGCGGAGTAGAAGACCTTCGCGACGTTCAGGTCGTTGTCGACGGTGACGCCGGTGATCGTCACGAGGTCGAGGCGTTCGTCACCGATCCGTTCGAGTTCGGTCGCGACGATCTCGCGGATCTGCTCGCTGATCCGATCGGTGCGGCTGTAGTTCTGGCGGGCCGAAGGCCGCTGACGTGGACGGGCCATGGCACCTTCAGAAAATGAGTGGGTGGGTCGGAGTCGGTGATGGCGAGAGAACGCTCTCCTCATGGAGCGTGCCGCCTCACGGCGCACGCTCTACGTGCGGGGGATCTCGCGGAGCTCGAAGGTTTCGATGATGTCGCCGTCCTTGAGGTCTTGGAAGTCGCTCAGGCCGATGCCGCACTCGAAGCCGGCCGCCACCTCGCGCACGTCTTCCTTGAACCGGCGGAGTGACTCGACCTCGCCTTTCCAGATGATCGTGCCTTCACGGATGAAGCGGACCTTGCTGTTGCGCGAGATCTTGCCGTTGGTCACGTAGCAACCCGCGATCGCGCCGATCTTCGGCACACGGAAGATCTCACGGACCTCGGCCTCGCCCGTGACGACCTCTTCGAACTCGGGGGCGAGCATGCCGACCATCGCCGCCTCGATGTCTTCGAGGAGCTTGTAGATGATCTCGTACGTGCGGATCTCGACATCTGCCTCGTCGGCGAATTCACGAACGCGGCGGTCGGGCCGCACGTTGAAGCCGATGACCGTCGCATTCGACGTGGCCGCGAGCTGGATGTCGGACTCGGTGATGCCACCGACGCCGCGCAGCACGAAGCCGACCTTGACCTCGGGACGTTCGAGCTTGCGGAGCGACTCGGTCACCGCTTCGAGCGAGCCGTGCACGTCGGCCTTGACCACGACGTTGAGTATCGCGGCCTCGCCCTTCTGGATCTGGTCGAAGATGTCTTCGAGGCGTGCGCCGCCCGACATGACGCTGGCGTCGCGGCCGCGACGCGCATCGCGCTGCCAGCGCTCGCGTGTCTCGGCGACCGACTTGGCCTTGCGCTCGTCGGGAGCGACCACGAAGTCGTCGCCGGAGGACGCGACGTCGGAAAGACCGAGCACCTGCACCGGAGTGGAGGGACCTGCCTCTTTGACCTGCTCGCCGCGATCGTTGATGAGGGCGCGGATGCGTCCCCACGCGGGGCCGGCCACCATCGGGTCGCCGACCCGCAGGGTGCCACGCTGCACGAGCACCGTCGCCACCGGACCACGCCCGATGTCGAGGTGCGCTTCGAGCACGACGCCCGTTGCGCGACCGCCCGTGCTGGCACGGAGGTCTTCGAGTTCCGCGACTGTGAGCACGTTGTCGAGCAGCTCGTCGATGCCGAGCTCTTTCAGGGCCGAGATCTCACAGACGATCGTGTCGCCGCCCCATGACTCGGGCACGAGACCCTGCTCGGAGAGCTGCTGCAGGACGCGGTTCGGATCGGCGTTGTCGCGGTCGATCTTGTTCATCGCGACCACGATCGGCACCTCGGCGGCGCGGGCGTGCTGGATGGCCTCGATCGTCTGCGGCATGACGCCGTCGTCGGCCGCGACCACGAGGATCACGATGTCGGTTGCATCGGCGCCGCGAGCACGCATGGCAGTGAACGCCTCGTGGCCCGGAGTGTCGAGGAAGGTGATCGCGTGACCGTCGCGGACCGTCTGGTAGGCACCGATGTGTTGGGTGATGCCGCCGGCCTCGTCCGCGACCACGTTCGCGTTGCGGATGCGGTCGAGCAGCTTGGTCTTGCCGTGATCGACGTGACCCATGACGGTGATGACCGGCGCACGCGGCGGCAGGTCGTCGTACTCGACGCCCTCTGCCTCGTCGGGGATGTCGAGGACGCGCTGGAGTTCGACCTCTTGCTCTTGGCCCGGATCGACGAGCTCGATCTCGGCACCGACCTCGTCGGCGAAGAGCTCGATCATGTCGTCACTCAATGACTGGGTCGCAGTGACCATCTCACCGTTGGTCAGCAGGAAGCGCACGACGTCGGCGGCCGTGCGATTGAAACGCGGGCCGAGCGACTGGGGCGTCGAGCCGCGCTCGACGAGGATGATGCCCTCGGGCACCGCCGTGTCGGACGGCGTGTACGACGGCATGCCCATCGGCTGGAGTTCTTCGCGCGAACGACGGCGACGGCCCTTGCGTCGGGGCTGACGCGGCTGGTTGCCGCCCGGCCGTCCACGGCTGGGAGGACCACCACCGGGCGCGCCACCGGGGCCACCCGGTCCGGCACCCGCACCGAACGAACGACCGGGACCGCCGGGCGCTCCACCGGGTCCGCCAGCAGGTCGCGCGGTGCGGTAGCCGCCTGCGCCGGGCGCGCTCGATCCGGGACGCGCCGGGCCACCTGGGCGGCCGGCGGGGACCCCGCCTCGCCCACCCGATCCGGGCGGCGGAGGAATCGGCTTGCCGGTTCGCGAAACGGGAGGTCCGGGGGGCGGCGGAATCGCCTGACCGGCGCGCGACATGGGGGGTCCGGGTGGACGCAGCGGTCCGCCGGGCCCGGCCGGGCCGAGCGGGCGCGGTCGTTGCGGTGCGTCGATGGGACCCACCGTGCGCGGACGCTCGGTGACCGCGGGGGTCTCGGCGACCTCGGCGGGGCGAAGTGGCCGGGCGCGCTCCTTCGAGGAGATGACCCGTCCGGTCATCGGCGGGGGCGGCGGCTGCGGCGGGGCGGTGAACTCTCCACCCGCGTCGCCGGCGGTGACCGGCGTGGCGACCGACTCGACGCTCGGCGCCTCGGCCGACGCGGCGACCGTGTCGTCGGACACAAGGTCGACTGCCGGGGGCGCGATCTCGGTGACGTCGACCTCGGTCGTCTCGGCGGCCGGAGCGACCGGAACCGCAGTCGCCGGCGCCTTCTTGGCAGCGGTCTTCTTGACCGGCTTCTCGGGCTTCGGCTCCTCGGGCTGCTGATCGCGGGTGAGGCCCTCACGCTCGGCCTTGCGGCGCACGCGGTCGGCTTGAGCATCGATGATGCTCGAGGAGTGGCTCTTGACGCCGATGCCCAGGGCGTCGCAGAGATCGAGTGTCTCCTTGTTCGTCATTCCGAGCTCGCGTGCGAGCTCGTATACACGAAGTTTCGCTGCCAAAATCTGATCTCAGTTCTTCATTTGTTGCAACGCGGACCGACCTCGATCGGCGTTGACGGCGGGACATCGGACCGCAGAACGGTCCAACGTGTCACATCTTTTCACGAACTAGCCCCCCAGCGGTAACGGAGGCCCTTCGGCCAGCCGTGACCGGAGCCCTTCGAGCGCCACGGGATCGACCGTTTGACGCAGCGCTCGTGCGAATGCCCGACGCCGCACAGCAGCATCGAAGCACTCGATGGCGGGGCACAACCACGCCCCGCGACCACCCAGATTCGGACCGAACACCAGTGCTGCGCCGTCGGCCGACACCCGGATCATCTCGCCAGGTGGACGCCGGCTACGACAGCCGATGCAGGTCCGGATCGGCGCTATGCGGCGCCGCCTTCGTCGTCGGGCACGGCTTCGGCCTCGGCCGGAGCCTCTTCAGCGTCGCCCGGCTCGTCGGTCGCGCCCTCGTCGGTTGCAACCTCGTCGACCGTCTCGGTCGCGACCTCTTCAGCAGCGGGGGCCTCGACATCGTCAGCAGGCTCGCCGCCGCCGGCCTCGCGCAGGTTCCACTCCTCGAGAGTGATCGCCGGACTGCCGTCGGCCGGCTTCCACATCTGCGCGCCCGAATCGGCGTCGGTGATCCACTCGCCCTCGGCCCACTCCTCGCCTTGCCAGGCGACGCCCGACTCCTCGTCGCGGAGCTGCGTCTCGCTCTTGATGTCGACGCGGAGTCCGACCAGGCGGTGCGCGAGGCGCGCGTTCTGGCCCTCTTTTCCGATGGCCAGGGAGAGCTGGTAATCCGGCACGATCACCTCGGCGGTGCCGATGTCTTCGTGAATGCGAACCTCGGTGACGCGCGCCGGGGCGAGCGCCTTCATCACGAAGTCGGCCTTGTCGTCGGAGAACGGCACGATGTCGATCTTCTCGCCGTTCAACTCGTTGACGACCATGCGGACGCGACCGCCGCGAGCGCCGACGCACGCGCCGACCGGGTCGACATTCGAGTCGTTCGAGTAGACCGCGATCTTGGTGCGCTGCCCTGGTTCCCGAGCGCAGGCCTTGATCTCGACGATGCCGTCGGCGATCTCGGGCACCTCGAGCTTGAAGAGCTCTTTGATGAGACCGGGATGGGTGCGTGACACGACGATCTGCGGGCCCTTCGCCGTGCGGCGGACCTCGACGATGTACGCCTTGACCCGCTGACCGGGCTGGGGGCGCTCGTACGGAACCTGCTCGGACTGAGGCATCAGCGCCTCGGCCTTGCCGAGGTCGAGCAGCGTGTAGCGAGCGTCGGACTGCTGGATGATGCCGGTGACGATGTCGCCCTCGCGGCCTGCGTACTCCTCGTACTTGAGCTCGCGTTCTGCCTCGCGGATGCGCTGGTTCATCACCTGCTTCGCGGCCTGCGCGGCGATGCGGCCGAAGTCGCTCGGTGTGACGTCGAACTCTTCGCCGATCGGCTCGCCGTCCTCGTCCTGGTTCTGCGCCATCACCCGGAACTCGCCGGTGTCGGGGTTGATGACGACCCAGGAGTACTCATAGGCGTGCGGCATCTTCTTGTACGCCGACTCCATGGCGTCGGCGAGGACCGAGAAGAGGGTCTCGTCGGAGATGCCCCGCTCGAGGGCCAGCGCGTGGAGCGCCTCCATCATGTCTGCGTTGTTCATCAGATCTCGCTCTCGTTCATGGCGTCGACTCTCGTCGCCGTTTTGCCACCCTGCTTGCCGCCGTTGCCGCCCTGCTTCGACGCCTGCTTCGGCGCCTGCTTGCCGCCCTGCTTGGGCGTCGGTCCCCAGTCGAACGACGTGCGGCCCTTGTCGACGTTCGAATAGGCGATCACCAGCGGCTCGTCCCGCCCGTCGACGTCGAGCGTGACAGCGTCGTCGTCGGCTGCGGTGATCGTGCCCTCGAGCCGGCGCTCGCCGTCGATCTCGGAGCGGACTTTGACCTTGACCCGCTCGCCGATCGCCTTGCGCCAATGGGCGGGCAGGCGCAGCACCCGCTCGAGACCGGGGCTGGTGACCTCGAGCGTGTAGCGGCTGTCGATCGGATCGAGAAGGTCGAGTTCACCGGAGAACTGCCGGGTCGCCTCGGCCAGCGTCTCGAGGCTGATGCCGCCGGACTGGTCGAGGGTGATCTTGAGCGATCCACCGTTCAGTTCGAGGTCGTAGAGCTCGAGTCCGAGGTCGTCGACGATCGGCTCGAGCGCGGTGCGGATTCGATCGACAGCTGTCACGTGAACCTCCTCGTTGCCTCTGGGTCGCCCGGGGTGCTTGCAGCCCCGGGGCGTTGAAACCGACCGGATTCCAAACAAAAGGCGTGGGCAGCGCCCACGCCTTCGCAGCCGCGGAACGGCACTCGAATTCGTGCCTCGACTCTACAACATCGCGAGAATCGCGTCGCGGTCAGTAGGCCCTGGCGAGGTACGCGAGGTTGCCCGGAGCGTCCTCTGCCGCTGCGACGTCGTGATCGGCGCCGACGAGGCAGCGCACCGTGATCGACGACGTCGCC
>JAYTFP010000100.1:0-2683 GCA_043734285.1 Acidimicrobiaceae bacterium | reverse complement strand
TCGGTGTCGGGCGCGAAGACGGTGAGGACTTCGTCGCTGCCGAGACGCCCGTCGAGCTTGGCGAGCGCGACCATCTCGCGAAAGGTCTTGAACTGGTCGTCGCGATTCAACAGATCGGTGATCGTGAACGACGTCGAGGTCAGGCGCGTCGTGGTGGTCGTCGTGGCGGTCGCCTTCTTGGCTTTCGAGCCGCTCGAGCAGGCCGGCACGCCCAGCAGCAGGACGATCAGGCCGAGGGCGGTGCCGCGTGCGAATCGAGTCATGAACGTCCTCCCGAGGCCGTCACCGCCGGCGCGTCGACGTCGGGTCAACCTAGCAGCGGACCCCTCTGATTGACGCGTCGTCCGCTACGTTGAACCGATGCTGTCGGGCGTGCTCATCGGAATCCTCGCGACGTTCTTCGGGCTGGCCGTCGGATCGTTCACCTGCGTCGTCATCGACCGTCTGCCGCTCGCGCTCGACGAGCCGAACGAATACGGCGACCTGTGGGACACCCGACCGTGGAACGAAGTGTTGGGCGGCCGCAGCCGATGCTCGAGCTGCGGCACCCCGGTCAAGAACATCGAGAACATCCCGGTCTTTGCGTGGCTGGTGCTGCGCGGCAAGTGCCGAACCTGTGGGGCGTCGATCGGTGCCTTCCACCTGCTGGTCGAGGCCGGCGTGCCGATCCTGGGCTGGGTCGTCTTCGCCCAGCTCGGCGCCCACTGGACGACCCTGCCGGTGTTGCTGCTGATCCCGGTCGGGCTGGCGGTGATGGTGATCGACGCTCGGACCCTCATCGTGCCGACCCGCGTGATCTGGCCGTCGTTCTTCGTCAGCGTCGCGTTGTGTGTCGGCGTCGCGTTGGGCCTGGGACACGCACGCTGGCTGATCGGCGGGCTGATCGGCATTGCCACCCTCGCCGGCCCCCTCGCGCTGCTCTGGTTCGCCATGCCCAAGGCGATGGGCTTCGGCGACGTCCGTCTCACGACCCTGTTGGGGTGGACGGTCGGGTTCATGGGCGCGATGGCGACCGACCGGCCCGTGTTGCTCGCGATCCTCAGTCTGATCGTCATGATCCTCGCGTCGGTCGGGGGCATCATCCTCGGCGTCGTCACCAAGGTCGGATTCGGACGTCAGATGCCATTCGGACCGTCTCTCGTGCTGGCGGCGCTGGCCGTTTCGACCTATACCGACTGGTTCCTCAGCCCCTTTCGCTGAGCGAGATCCACCGAACTTTGGAGTCTCCCGCGGTAGGGCGATTTTCGCGAACCTCTGTCATAATTGCCCTCGCTCGTTGAGAGTACGCGGGACGTGAGCTGACGTCATGAGGTCTCTGGAGGTGTCGAGTTGATGCGAACAACCGGCACCCCGACCGGGCCTGAGTCGTTCGCGTCCCGGCATCCACGCGGGCAGACGGGCTTGACGATGCTCGAAGTGCTCGTTTCCCTGGCGCTCATCGGCAGCGTGTTCGCGGCGATCGTCGCGGGAATGCTCACGACCGCGACGACGACGTCGATGGTCAGCCGCGCGACCGTCGCGAGTGGTGCCCTCAGCGGCGTGACCGAGCGCATCAAGACGATGGACTACGTCCCTTGCGACGACCACGGTGGGCCCGACCCTGCGACGCTGAGCGCCAAGTACCTCGCCTGGTCGAACCACTACCTGCCGTCGGGTGCCTCGTTCGAGGTGGTCTCGGTCAGGTTCTGGGATGGCGCGACGTTCGCTTCGTGCACCTCCGACCACGGCGCCGAGCTGTTGCGGATCAAGATCACCCCCGACGGGCCCGGGCCATCGACGTACGGCGAGGTCGTGGTCCGTGATCCGTCCGCAAGGCCTCGCGGATGACCGCGGCTCGCCCGAGCCAAGGGGGGTTCACGATGATCGAACTCCTCGTCTCGACGACGATCGCCGCACTGGTGACCGTCGCGATCCTGGCGTGGACGATCATCGGCTTCAAGACCTCGGCCGCCCTGCCCAAGCGGTCGCGTGACAACAACTCGAGCCTGTTGCTCAACACGTACCTCACGCGGGACGTCGCCGCAGCGGCGCTGATCACCACTGGCGCCGGTGCACCCGACTGCACCGGCGGGCGCGGCTCGGGCGGCACCGTGCTCGCGTCGATGAGCACCTCCGGCAACGTCGCGGTCGATGGCGCGGGCACCCGCACCGTGTATTCGATCGCGCCCAACGACCCCGCCAATACCGATCACTCGATGTCGCTGTGGCGCCGCGCCTGCCCGGGGGTGGCGGGCTCGCCGACAGAATCCACCGCGGTCGTGTCGTCGCTCTCGGTGCCGGCGGCCGGCTGGCCGACGACGGTGACCTGTGACAACCCCTGCCGCCAGCTGCAGTTCACATTCCGCGGCGTCAGTGGTGTCTTGATCTCGGCGACCGCGACCACTCGGCTGGAGGTGGGCAGGTGACCGCGATGCTGCGACTCGCGCGCAACCGTCCCCGTGACGAGGGTGGCTTCATGTTGCTCGCAACGATCGTGATCATCTGCATGTTCTCTCTCATTGCGGTGGCGCTCTTGAGCATGGCGTTCACCAACTCGGTGGTCCTCGGATCGCTGACAGCGAGCCAACGCATCACGCACGCGGCCGACAGCGCGCTGACCGCGGCCCTGAACAAGCTCCAGGTCGGGCCCGACGGCTCCGTCGGCAGCGCCGGCTCCGCGTGTTCCGGCTCTCCGCTGACGATC
>JAYTFP010000099.1:0-3935 GCA_043734285.1 Acidimicrobiaceae bacterium | reverse complement strand
GGGGTCAGGCGGGGGCGGCCCGCCCGAAGAGGTGGTCGCCGAGCGGGAGCCATAGTACCGGTCGCTGCATTCGGATCGACGCGGGCTGCTCGGCTACCTTGAGCGCCGTGGAAACGGTCCTCATCGCCACCGACTCCGACTCGATTTTCGACGAGGTCGACGCGACGTTCGGCTCAGGCAGCGTTCGGGTCGAACGGGTGCGGGCCGGTCGCGAGGTGCGTGGAGCGGTCGACGAGTTCAACCCCTCCGCGGTGCTGCTCGACATGCAGATCGGCTCGATGGGTGGCGTTGCGGCCTGCCTCGATCTGCGTAACGAAGAGGGTGCGGGCCGCATGAGACGTCGTCGGATCGTGTTGTTGCTCGACCGCGAGGCTGACGTTTTCCTCGCCGAACAGTCGGGCGCTGACGCCTGGGTCGTGAAGCCGTTGGAGGCGGGCACGCTCGCTTCCACAGTCGAAGCGGTACGGCAACCGCGGTAGCATCGCGCTCCGTGCAATCGGCCGAACGGCACGACGCACAAACGGGTGGTGGCGCAGTTTGGTAGCGCGCTGCGTTCGGGACGCAGAGGCCGGGAGTTCAAGTCTCCCCCACCCGACACCACACGAGAGGCAGCCTCATCGGCTGCCTTTCGTCGTTTTCAACCTGTTTCTCAAGACTCGAAATCGAGCCTCCGATACAGGATTGTGGCTCTCAACAGAACTGATTCGACCTCCCGACTTCGGCGACCCCGGACCCGGACGATCCTGACGTTGCTCCTGCTCACCACGGTCGCGGGGGCGACCGCGTGCGAGTCGATCCCAGCGGAGCGCAATGCGGTGATCCAGCTGGTGAACCTCTCACGCTCGGAGGGCGGACTGAAAGGCCTGACCGAGAACACCCAGCTCGACATCAAGGCCGATGCCTGGGCCCGCCATCTGCGCGACGTCTGCACTCTGTCGCACTCGCACCTGCAGGACGGCGCGCCGAAGGAGTGGATGAAGCTCGGTGAGAACGTCGGCTACGGCGGCGCGATCGACCAGGTGCACACCGCCTACCTGAACTCGCCGGGACACCGGGCGAACATCATGGATCCGACGTTCAAGGCCATCGGCGCCGCGGCCGTGTGGGGTGACTGCGACGGAGAACACCGGGTGTTCACCGTGCAGGTCTTCATGAGCTACTGAGCGTGTGCCGAAGGCGGCACGCTCCATCAGGACAGTGCCGACGTCGGCAGAGCCGTAAGTCGCTAGCGTCGATCGGCGTTGGACATCGCCGACTTCCAGCAGCTCATGGCCGATCTCTACGGTGCGGCCGACCACGAACGCGGCACGCCGTCGACCGTGGCGTGGCTCTGCGAGGAGGTCGGTGAACTGGCCCAGGCCGTGCGCAAGGGCACGCGCGAGGCACAGCTCCACGAGCTCGGCGACGTCCTCGCCTGGCTCGCGTCGCTAGCCGGACAGCTCGGACTCTCGCTCGACGAAGCCGCGGCGCGTTACGTCACCGATCCGCCCTGAGTGTCAGCGACGAGCCAGGAGCGCTTCGGCGATCTGCACCGCGTTGAGCGCGGCGCCCTTGCGCAGGTTGTCGCCCGAGACGAAGAGCGCCAACCCGTGCTCGACCGTCGGGTCGCGGCGGATGCGGCCGACCAGCGACAGATCGCCACCCGCCGCGTGCAACGGCGTGGGCACGTCGGCGAGGGCGACGCCGGGTGCGTGCGCAAGGAGTTCGCGGGCCCGCGCGGGGCTCAGCTCGCGCGAGAACTCGGCGTTGATCGACAACGAGTGACCGGTGAACACCGGCACCCGCACGCACGTGCCCGACACGGCGAGATCGGCGATGCCGAGGATCTTGCGACTCTCGTTGCGCAGCTTCTGCTCCTCGTCGGTCTCCTCCGAGCCGTCGTCGACGATCGAGCCGGCGAGCGGCAACACGTTGAACGCGATGGTGTCGACGAACTTCGGGCCCGCCGAGAACGGCACCGCTGAGCCGTCGTGCGCCAGCTCGACCAGTTTGTCGGTCGACGCGCCCTCGGCGATCTGATCCGCCAGCTCTCGCACGCCCGCGAGGCCGGCTCCCGACACCGCTTGATAGGTGCTGACGATCAGGCGAACGAGCCCTGCCTCATCGTGCAACGGCTTGAGCACCGGCATCGCGGCCATCGTCGTGCAATTGGGGTTGGCGACGATCCCCTTGGTGATGTGATCGAGATCCGCGGCGTTGACCTCGGGCACGACGAGCGGCACATCAGGGTCCATGCGCCACGCGGACGAGTTGTCGATGACGGTCGCCCCCGCCGCCGCCACGCGGGGGGCCAAGGCGCGCGACGCAGCGCCACCCGCCGAGAAGAGCGCGATGTCGAGGCCCGCGTAGTCGGCGAGTTCGGCGTCTTCGACGACGATCTCGGTACCCGCCCACGAGATGACCTTGCCGGCCGAGCGCTGCGACGCGAACAGCCGGAGCCGGTCGACGGGGAAGTTGCGCTCTGCCAACAGCGCACACATGACGGTGCCGACCTGTCCGGTCGCGCCGAAAATACCGACGTTCATGACCGTGAGGCTAACGGCGTGCCGGGCCCGCGTGACAACCCGATTTTCGCGCCGCCGCCGACAGTTGCGGCCGGCTCAGTACTCGGATGTGTCGAGCTCGTAGGCAGCGTGCAGCAAGATCACGGCCTGCTCGGCCTGGTCCTGACGCACCACACAGCTCGTGCGGATCGCCGAGGTCGAGATCATCTCGATGTTGATGTCGGCGTTCGCGAGCGTCTCGAACATCGACGCGGCCACGCCCGGATTCGACCTCATGCCGAGTCCGATGATGCTGACGCGGGCGATGTCGGCATCGGTCGTGACGCGTGCGCCGCGCAGCTCGTCGCCCAGCGCGGCCATCACCTCGCTCGCGTCGCCGAGGTCTTCGTGGGGGACGGTGAAGGAGATGTCGGTGACACCGGCCTCCGACGCGTTCTGCACGATCATGTCGACGTTCACGCCGCGATCGGCGAGGGCCCTGAAGATCGACGCCGCGACGCCGGGCCGGTCGGGCACACCCGACACGGTCACCTTCGCCTCGCTCATGTCGTGGGTGATCGCTCTGACGACTGCGTGTTCCATGGACGGATCCTCCTCGATGACCCACGTGCCCGGCTCCCAGGTGAAGGCGGACCGGACGTGCAACTTCACTCCGTGGCGGCGCGCGTACTCGACCGACCGCATCGCCGGCTTGGGACAGCCGGTCGCCGTCATCTCGAGCAGCTCCTCGAACGTGACCCGACTCATGCGATGTGCGTTGTCGACCACGCGGGGATCGGTCGTGTACACCCCGGCGACGTCGGTGTAGAGCTCACAGGCATCGGCGCCCAGCGCTTTCGCGAGTGCGACCGCGGTCGTGTCAGAGCCGCCTCGACCGAGGAACGTGACGTCGTTGTCGACCGAGACCCCCTGCGCGCCGGCCACCACGGGGACCCTGCCGGCCTCGAGCGCGGCCCGGATGCGCGCGGCCCGCACGTCGAGGATCTTGGCGCCGGTGTGATTGGTGTCGGTGATGAACCCTGCCTGGCTGCCGGTGTAGCTCTCCGCCGCGACACCCTTGTCGGCCAAGGCGAGACACACCAGCGCGATCGCCTTGCGCTCGCCCGCCGTGACCAACATGTCCATCTCACGACCGATCAGCGTCGACGAGACCTCGCTCGCGAGCCGCAACAGCTCGTCGGTCTCCTTGCCCATCGCGGAGACGACCAGCACGATGTCGTCACCGCGCCGGCGGCAACGCGCGACGTGGTCGGCAACCGCGCGGATCCGCTCGGGGTCGCCGACCGATGTCCCGCCGTACTTCTGCACCAAGAGCGCCACGCGAGCCGAAACTACCAGCGCCCCGCCGCGCTGCGAGACCCGACCCCGACTGTTGGTAGCGTGACGCCGCTATGGGAACCGACAAACGCGCGCGTCAGAAGGAACTCGGCC
>JAYTFP010000098.1:0-1643 GCA_043734285.1 Acidimicrobiaceae bacterium | reverse complement strand
GGGCGAGGTCGACGCCGTCGGCGTGCGCCCCGCGGCGATCGTCGTCAACAGCGCGGCCGCCGCGGATCGACTGTTCGAATACGACGCGTCGATCCCGGTGATGGCCTACGTGCACGAGGTCGGCGACGCGCTCCTGGTGCTGCCCGACGATGCGCGCCGCGGCCTGGTCGAGCGGTGTCGCCGGGTGGCGTGTGTCTCCGAGCAGGGGCGTCGCGACCTCGTCGAGATGGGTGTCGACGCCGATCGGATCGTGGTGATCCCGCCGGCGATCGCCGAGATCGCGACGCCCGACGAGCGTGAAGTGAGACGTGCGCGGGCTTCGGCCGGTTGTGATGCCGACGCGACGATGGTGCTCGCCTGCGGCGAGGCGGGCTGGCGCAAGGGCGCCGACCTCTTCGTCGACGTGGCGCGGCGCATGACCGAGATCGATCCGTCGCTGCGGTTCGCCTGGATCGGCCGGCGTCCCCGTGCCTTCTCCCGGGTACTCGACCACGACACCCGCGCGGTCGGGTTGTCGACGACCCTGTCCTGGCTCGGCGAGATGGCCGATCCGATGCCGTTCCTCGCGGCGGCCGACCTGCTGCTCATGTGCTCGCGCGAAGACCCGCAACCGCTCGTCCCGCTCGAGGCGGCACTGGTGGGAACGCCGACGGTCGGGTTCGCGTTGGGCGGGATGAACGACCTCGCAGACGACGGCGCGGCCCTCGTGGTGCCCTACCCCGACACCCGTGAGCTCGCGATCGTCGGCGGTCGAGTGCTGGCCGACGCCCACCTCGCCGACGGGCTGGTCAGCGCGGGCCGGCGCCGCGTGCGCGAGCGCCAGTCGATCGACGTGGTGGGTCCAATGTTCCTCGACGAGGTGCGCCGACTGCTCGGCGAGGTCGATGCCGCGGCGACGAACAACGGCGACGGTGCATCGTGACGATCCGGCGGATGCTCGCGGTCGCACACGAGACGACGCTCACCGGCGCGCCCATGAACCTGCTGCACCTCGTGCGCTGGATCGGCGAGAACACCGACATCGAAGTGCACGTCCTCATCCTGCGAGACGGTCCGTTGCGCTATCAGTTCGACATGATCGCCGACATCACGGTCGTCGATCATGGTGTCGTGGCATCGACGCTGGCGACGGCGCAGGCCGGCCTGCTGGCCCTCGGCAGCAGTCGTGCCTGGAAGGTGGTCGCCGCGGCGCGCTTGCGGCCGAAACTCCGTCACCTCGACGGCTTCGACCTGATCTACCTCAACAGCGCGACGAGCGTGTCGGTGCTGCCGTACCTGCCGCCCGCCCCTTTGGTCGTCAGCCACGTGCACGAACTGCAGGTCGCGATCCGGGCGTGGCGACCCGAATCGGATCGCGAGCTCTTCCTCACCCGTCCCGACCGCTGGATCGCGGCGTCGGGTGCGGTGCGCGACATGCTCGTCGACGAGCTCGGCATTCCCGCCGAGCGCGTGCTGGTCCATCACGAGTTCATCGATGCCCACGAGATCATCCGGCGCGCAGCCTCGCTGCGAGAGATCGAGCGGGTACGTCGCTCGGAGAAGATCCCCGCCGACGCGGCGATCGTCATGGGTGCGGGCACGATCGACTGGCGCAAGGGACCCGACCTGTTCATCCAACTCGCGACCGAGGTCAAGCGCCGCAC
>JAYTFP010000097.1:0-7151 GCA_043734285.1 Acidimicrobiaceae bacterium | reverse complement strand
GTGGCGCCTACCGGTCGTTGTAGAACGATCAGGTCCCGCTCGTGTTTCGACCGCGCTGCAATACTCGATCCGTGATCGCACCCCGACAACTCCTCCTGCCCATCGCCGTCGCGCTCGCCGTGAGCGGCTGCGGATCGACCTCCTCGAGTTCCACCGCCACCACGACGCCTGCCGCCACCACCGCGGCGACGGTTCGTTGTATCGCCGCGGGATCGTCGATCCCCGATGGCACATGGAGCGGGCCGATCGTGGTCGATGCGACGGGCACCTCCTCTCGGGCCGCCGGTGCCGTGTACAACCTCGGCGACGGCTCGCTCGATCTCACCATGTCGGGTGGCAACGTCACGGCCGGCAAGTGGGCGCTGCACGCGAGTTCCGACGGCGAGATGTCGGGCGGGGGTCTCACCGCGCACGTCACGGGCAACGTCGAGATCAAGGACGGCGCGCCGACCGGAACGAAGGACGACGTCAAGCTCGCCGGTACGGCCCTGATCACGGGGCAGATGGTCACGTCGGTCGGCGCGGTGCGGCGTGTCACGCCGCTCGACAACAGCCTGCCCACGACCGCGGCCCTCACCATCGAGCACGCGTCGTGCGACGAGGTGCAGGCGTCGTTCCTGCCCGACTGGAACGGAAAGACCGGCGGACGAGCCACCATCGGCGGCGTGTTTCGTTGGACCGCACACCGCACCTGAACGGCGCGGCGCAGCCCCGTCTTACAGGCGACCGGCGATGATCGTGCCGAGTTGGCGGTCCGCGTCCTTGATCTGCTGCAGCGAGAACGTGTGATTCGCGACCGACACGTACACCACCACGCCCGACTTCTTCAGCGCGAAGAGGACGCCGTTGAAGCTCGAACCGGGCTTGGGGTCGGGAGGCGTCTGGAAGAACGCCGAGTCGCCGACGCCTGAGACGGGCTCGATCGTGAATCCCGTGGCGCTGCCGCTGCGGAGAGTGGCGTCGAAGATCGCCGGCTGCTGAATCTGGATCGTTACGTGGTCGGCCAGATGGTCGGTGGTCGCGGCGGTCGGGTAGCTGCAGCTCGGTCCGGGCGAGTGCTGTGCGACGTCCGGCTTGACCGGCGCACCGAACGCCGCGGCGGCCTCGGCCTGCGTGAGCAGGCGGCAGGGGTCGCCCTCGCCGCCCGGCGGCGTCGCGGCCGCGGCGGTCGTCGACTGGCCGTCGCCGACGCCCGACGTCGTTGCAGTGACGACCGAGGTCCCCGCCGAGGTCGTTGTCGACTTCGTGGCGGAGCCGGAGCTTCCGCACGCGGAGGCGGCCGCGACCAACGCCACCAGTACCAGCACGACCCTGTTCGAGTTCATCATCGGTCGCAATGTTACGTCAGGGCGGTCATCGGCCACCCGATCTCACGCTCTGCAAGGAGGGCGAGATCGAGCAGATGTGCGTCCGCGTGGTGGCGCGTGAGGACCTGCATGCCGACCGGTAGACCATCCACGAGTCCGGCAGGGATGGACACCGCAGGGTTGCCGTAGATGTTCGACAGCATCGTGAGACCACCCATGCTGAGCAGCTCTGACAGGTGCTTCTCGGCCTGGCGGAACAGCGCCGCCGGCAACTTGGGATAGACGCCGGTGGCGGCCCGGAGTGCGGCGAGACCAGCCCCGAGGCCCCTGCGCGCTGCGGGTGAGGCGAGGATCTTGTCGACCGCCGGCGGCGCCGAACTCTGCATGGCCGCGTCGGCAGCGAAGGCGGGTCCCGGGTTGGTGGCCGTGATGACGAAGTCGACCTGGTCGAACACGCCGGCCATCGCCCGGTTCAGCTCGACCCGCTTCTTCTCGGCGATCGCCGCGGTGCGCAGGTTGTAGAAGGTCTGGCTGAGGCGCAGCCCGTCCTCGATCGCATCGGTGAGTTCGCCGGCACAGTCGGGCCAGCGCTCGCCGAGCTCGGCCAGCAGCGTGGAGACGTTGCCCATCATCCACTCGATGGTCATGTTGGGCAGCTCGACCTCGACGTCGAACTCGCGCAGCGACGACAACTTGATGAGCTGCGCCGCAGTGTCGCGGACCGCCGCCTCGACGCCGTCTGTCAGCGCACCGCCGCCCAGCGACGGGATGATCGCAGCCCGCATGCCCGACAGGTCGTGCCTGCCGAGGTCGGCCTCCCACGTTCCCGTGGACGGGAGCGACCACGGGTCGAGTGAGTCGTAGCCCGCGACCACGTCGTAGTGGCGCGCGGTGTCGCGCACCGAACGTGCGAGGCAGCCCGTGACCTCGGTGTTCGGTCGGGAGTAGGCGTGCGGCCCGCGCGGGATCCGCCCGAACGTGCCCTTCATGCCGACCAGACCGCAATAGGCGGCGGGGATACGGATCGATCCGCCGCCGTCGGCCGCCGAACACATCGTCAAGAGCCCGCCCGACACGGCGGCGGCGCTGCCGCCGGACGATCCGCCGACGGTCCGCCCGCGTTGCCAGGGATTGTGGGTGACACCGTGGAGCTTGGTGATGCTCACGTTGAGGCCGCCGAACTCGCTCGCGGTCGTCTGGCCGACCAGCACGGCACCGCCCCGGTCGCGCAACCGCTCGACCGATGTCTGGGTCTCGGTCGCGATGCGGTCCTTGAACACCAGCGACGCGCCGGTCGCGGGCCATCCGGCGCACGAGTCGAGTTCCTTGAGACCCATCGGTACGCCGCCGAAGGGGAGTGACACATCGGCTGCGTCGGCCGCCTCGCGGGCGCGCTCGGCATCGACGAACGCGAAGCAGTTGAGATCGCTCGCCTCGATGGCCGTGAGCGATGCTTCGAGCTCCTCGCGGGGCGAGTGTTCGCCCTTGCGGAAGGCATCGACGAGCGAGCAGGCATCGCCGCTCCAGGGCGTGTCGGTCATGGCGTCATGCTGAGCCGCGGCCGATGACCGCGTCAATTGCCGCGGCGAGCGCGGGCCTGACCCGCTCGGCCAGCGCGGAATTCGCGTAGGCGACCCACGCGACGGGCGAGGTGGTGTCGAGCGCCACGTCGACCGGTCGGCCCCAAGGGTCCTCGAACACGCCGCCGGCCTCGACCAGCACCAGCGAGGTGCAGACGTCGTAGGGATGGGTCACCAGTGCCCCCTCGAGCCGGAGCGCCTCCGCGACCAGAGGGCGTAGATCGCCGACGAGTCGATCGCGCCCGGTGGCGACCTCGTAGATCTGTCCGCCGTTGCACATGTACTGGTCCTCGAAGATCTGGCGGGGTCGACCGTCGATCGGCACGAGGTCGTCCCAGAGCCGCTGTTCGATGGCCGCGAGTATCGCCTTGCCGTCGGGGAAGAAGTGGTTGAACGAGCAGAACCCGTGCGCGAACCCGTGATCGGTGCTCGGCGTGAGCGCGATCTGGCGTGTCGTCCCGGCGCGCAGGTCGGTCCGTCGCGCGACGATGCCAGACGGCCCGCATCCCTTGACGGCGCCGACCTGATCGACGTCGGCCTGCTTCGTCGTCGGGAGCTCGGTCATCACCGCGACCTCGATGTCGCCGAACCGCGCTGAGGGGACCGCGCCCGGTCCTGGCCGCACCGGTGCGAGCGCGGTGAGCGCCCAGGCCGACCGCTTGTCGTACATCAGGCTTCGCGTGCCGTCCACGGGATCGATGATGCAGATCCACGCCACATCGTCGGGCGGCGTGCCATCGGGGAAGGTGACCAGCTCGTCGTCCTCGACCCCCTCCATCACCAGCCGCACAGGCAGGTGCCGGGGCCAACGGCGGGCGAACCACTCGAGGATCGCGTCTTCACCCACCCGATCGACCGCGTAGACGACGTCGGCGGTGGTGTCGTGCACGACGGGTCGCATTGCCGCGACCCCGTCGCGATCCCGCCCCTCGATGACACGGTCGCGGATGAACGAGCCGAGCTCCTCGAGGAGGCGGCGCAGGTCGTCGAGCGATGACTCGTCGGTCATCCTCGAAGTGTCGCACGCGCGGTCGCCGGCGAGATCGGACCTCGAGTGATCCGATGCCGTGACCCGCGGCGAACCTCGCGGGCGGCCGGCAGCGGGTCGGGCGCATCGAGGAGGGCGAGATGGCGTACGGAATCGCGTTGGTGTTCGACGGGGTGACCGCAGACCAGTACTGGGCGGTCAACGAGAAGCTCGGCATCAGCGCCGACGGAACAGGCGACTGGCCGAAGGGGATCCGCAGCCACACCGGTGGTGCCACGCCGACGGGTGGCTGGATCGTGACCGAGGTCTGGGACAGCAAGGCCGACCAGGAGGCGTTCATGGCGTCCCGTCTCGGCGCGGCGCTCGGCGCGGTGGGGCTGCCCGCTCCGGTGCAGATCATCGAGGCCGACCTGGTCAACTACCAGACACTCTGACGACCAATGCCGGTCGCACGGTCACTGAGCACTGAGCACTGAGCACTGAGCACGGAGCACTGAGCACTGAGCACTGATCACTCGACGGGTCGCTGCCGCGGCGCGAGAGTGGGAGGAACATGTGGAGGTGCCCGCAATGACCGAACTCGACCTACCCGACGTGCACGCGAGCGCTCTCGCGGCAACACGACTGGTGACGGAGGGACTCGGCGATTCCGACTGGACGATACCCACGCCCTGTGGCGACTGGGATCTCCGCGCGCTCGCCAACCACCTCGTCGCGGGCAACTGGTGGGCGGCCGAGCTCGCTGCAGGTCAGACCATCGCGGACGTCGGCGACCGGCTCGACGGCGATGTCCTCGGATCCGACGCACTCGAGGCGTATGACTCCTCGGCGAAGGCTGCTGCGGCCGCGTTCGAGGTCGAGGGCGCGATGGACGCGCCGTGCGCGGTGTCGTACGGCCCGGTGCCGGGTTCGGTGTACTGCGGGCACCGCATTCTCGACGTGGTCGTCCACGGCTGGGACCTCGCCCGAGCGACGGGCCAGCCCACCTACATCGAGCCCGACCTCGTCGACGCCTGCCTCGAGATCCTCCGACCGCAGTACGACATGTTGCTCGGCAGCGGCATGTTCGGGTCACCCAGCACGCCGCGCGAGGGCGCGACGCCGCAGGTCGAGCTGCTGGCGATGCTCGGTCGCGGCTGACGCTCAGGAACGCGCGCGGCGCTCAGGCGCGCCAGAACGGTTCGTAGCCGACGGCGACATCGGGCCAGGGACGCACCCGCTCGAGGATCTGCGCGACGCCGAGCGCCAGACCGTCGGCGAAGCGCGGCGCGATCACCTGCAGTCCCATCGGCACGCCGTGTTCGTCGAGGCCCATCGGGACCGACACCGCGGGATGCCCCGACGAGTTGATCTCGGGCGTGTTGGTGGCGATCGACAGATCGCCCTTGACCGCACCGGCGGCATCGGGCGCCGGACCCTCAGGCGCCCAACTGCGGGCGTTGAGCGTGGGGACCGCGAGGACCGCGTCGGTACCGATCAGCGCGTCGATCCGCGCTCCCAGTTCGTGTCGACGTCGCGCCGCGGCGAGATACATGTCGATCGTGACGAGTGCGCCGAACTCGACCTGCACGCGCAGGCTGTCCTCGAGCTCGTCCCAACGGTCACGCAGCGGCTCGAGGCTCTGACGCAGCTCGGCGCTGGCCATGGTGAACCAGTCGAACGCGTCGGTGGCCGAGCACGGCGCGGCGGCGCGCTCGACGGTGATGCCGTCGGCGGCCAATGCCGCGAGCGATTCCTCGAAGGCGCGCTCGACCTCGGGGTCGACGTCGGCTCGAAAGGTCCGGCACGCGACGATGCGCGCTGGGCGGGTGGGATCGAGGAGCGCGGTGCCGCTCGGCGTCGAGGTCCAGTCGCCGGGTGCTGTCCCTTGGATGACCGACGCCTCGAGGACGACGTCGGCGACCGAGTGCCCCGTCGCGCCCATCGTCGAGAACTCCATCCACCGTGGCAGGAAGTTGCGACCCACCACGCCCGCGGTCGGCTTGAGGCCGACGAGCCCGCACAGCGCAGCGGGGATGCGAACGCTGCCGCCGCCGTCGGACGTGGTCGCGAGTGGCACCATCCCGGCAGCGAGCGCGGCGCCCGACCCGCCGCTCGACCCACCTGGCGATCGGTCGGTGTTCCACGGGTTTCGCGTCGTGCCGAACAGCCGGTTCGTGGTGAACGGGGCGTGCCCGAACGCCGGCGTGTTGGTGCGCCCGACGACGATCGCCCCGGCCGCGCGGAGCCGCGCCACCGCGATGTCGTCGACGTCGTCGGGTGGCGCGTCGGCGAAGATCGTCGAGCCGAACGTCGTGCGCATGCCCCGGCAGCGCGCGAGGTCTTTCACGAGGAGGGGCAGGCCGGCGAGCGGTCCGGTGCGGGGGTGCGCGGCGGCTTCGGCCAACGCCTCGTCAGCCCGTAGTGCCACGACGGCGTTCGTCGCCGGGTTGGCCGCTTCGATGCGTCGCAGGCTCTCCTCCACCAGTTCGGTCGGCGTGACGTGGCCGGCGCGGACGGCAGTAGAGAGCTCGTGCAGCATCGACACACGCTACGCGCGGTCGTCGTGGCAGCGCGGTTGCGAATAGGAGACAGCACGTCGTGCCATCTCGTACTCTCTCGATCAGATCCAGCCGTCGGGCGCCGCGCCTGGCACGGGGGGCAGGTCGATGCAGGCTCAGTCGGTACATCGTGACGAGTTCACGTGGTGGTCGCCCCACCCCGTTGAACACGTGCTCGACGCGATCGATGGCTTCCACGCGTTCCCACGCCGCGTGCGGATCACCGGCAGGGATGGCTACCGCGAGGTGCGAGCGAGGCCCATCGGATGGTCCCGCAATCCATACGTCACCGAAGTGACGGTCGAGCCGATCGACGCCGACACGCCATTCGCTGCGCTGGCTGACGGCGGATCAGTGATCCGCACGCGGATCGGGCTCGAGAGCAACACGGTGTTCATCGCGCTCGTCGCGGTGCCGATTCTGGCGATGTTCGCGCCGATGCTCCGCTCGCTCGACCTGCGAGTGCTGCTGATCGGGCTCGCGGTGATCATCGTCATTGGCGTGCAACTGCAGCTCCGCTTCGACCGACGCGGCACGACCCGGACCCTGGTGCGGGCCATGCAGATGCTCGAGGCGCGACCCGTGGCGAGCCTGGGCCGATTCGGACATCACGGTGAGTCGGCGGTCACGCGGCTCGGCATCATTCGTCGTCGGACGCTCGTCGCGCCGTCCGA
Organism: Acidimicrobiaceae bacterium; assembly: GCA_043734285.1. Taxonomy (GTDB): domain Bacteria; phylum Actinomycetota; class Acidimicrobiia; order Acidimicrobiales; family Microtrichaceae; genus JAYTFP01. The sequence goes on along the minus strand of JAYTFP010000097.1, from coordinate 62 downwards.
ACGGCGATGGGGTGGCGTGTCGAAGCGCCCGCCGAGCCCACCCGCGCCGCCCGAGCGACGAC
>JAYTFP010000096.1:0-4482 GCA_043734285.1 Acidimicrobiaceae bacterium | reverse complement strand
GCGAAGTGACCGACGGCTACCAGCGGGCGCCCGCCCGAGCGATGCTCCGGGCGATCGGCATGACCGACGACGACTGGGACAAGGCCCAGGTGGGCGTGGCGTCCTCGTGGAACGAGGTCACACCGTGCAACATGCCACTCGATCGACTGGCCAAGAGGGCGAAAGAGGGGGTGCGCGCCGCGGGCGGGTTCCCGATCGAGTTCAACACGATCGCCGTGTCCGACGGCATCTCCATGGGCCACGAGGGCATGCGCGCGTCGCTGGTCAGTCGCGAGGTCATCGCCGACTCGGTCGAGACGGTGATGCACGCCGAGCGCATGGATGCTCTGGTCACCTTCGCGGGGTGCGACAAGTCGCTGCCCGGGATGCTCATGGCGACCGCCCGACTGAACCTGCCCTCGGTGTTCGTCTACGGCGGCTCGATCCTTCCGGGCAATCACAACGGTCAGGCCCTCGACATCGTGTCGGTGTTCGAGGCCGTCGGCGCGTTCGCGTCCGGCAACATCGACCAGGCCGAGCTCGACGCCATCGAGCGGAAGGCCTGTCCGACCATCGGCAGCTGCGCCGGCATGTTCACCGCGAACACGATGGCCTCGATCGGCGAGGCGCTCGGCATGTCGCTGCCCGGGTCCGCATCAGCGCCCGCGGTCGACCGCAGGCGTGACGACTACGCGTACGCATCGGGCACCGCGGTGTTGCAGCTCGTCCGCGAGAACATCCGGCCTCGCGACATCATGACGAAGGCCGCGTTCGAGAACGCCATCGCCGTGACGATGGCACTCGGTGGTTCGACCAACGCTGTGCTGCACCTGCTCGCGATCGCCTGGGAGGCTCAGGTCGAGCTCGAGCTCGACGACTTCAACAAGATCGCCGCGAAGGTGCCGCACCTGGCGGACACCAAGCCGCACGGCAACTACCACATGATCGATGTCGATCGCATCGGCGGCGTGCCCGTCGTGCTGCAGATGCTGCTCGACGAGGGCCTGCTGCACGGTGACGAGATCACCGTCACCGGTAAGACGATGGCCGAGAACCTCGCGCTCATCAAACCTCCCGGCCCCGACGGTGTGATCATCCATCGATTCGATGATCCGCTCCACGACATCGGTGGCATCTCGATCCTCCGCGGCTCGATGGCGCCAAACGGCGCGGTGGTGAAGGTGGCGGGTCTCGACGTCGAGACGTTCGACGGCACCGCCCGTGTGTTCGACGGCGAAGACAAGGCGATGGACGCGGTGCTGGCGGGCAGCATCAACCCCGGCGACATCCTCGTGATCCGCTACGAAGGCCCCAAGGGAGGGCCGGGCATGCGCGAGATGCTGGCGATCACCGGTGCGCTCAAGGGCGTCGGCCGCGGCGCCGACACGGCCTTGATCACTGATGGCCGCTTCTCGGGAGGCACCCACGGGTTCTGCGTGGGTCACGTCGCGCCCGAGGCCGTCGACGGCGGGCCCATCGCGTTCGTGGCCGACGGCGACCGGATCACGATCGACGCCCGCGAGCACCGCATCGACCTGCACGTCGACGAGGCAACGCTCGCCGAGCGCCGTGCCGACTGGAAATTGCCCGAGCCGCGGTACACCTCCGGTGTGTTGGCGAAGTACGCGAAGTTGGCGCGCGGGGCCGAATTCGGCGCGGTGACCTCGGCGTGAGCGACCGCCCGCGTGATCGCCGCGCGTCCGCGGGCGCGTGGGCCGCGGCGGCGCTCGTGTTGGCGCTCGGTGGTCTCGGGTTCGGCGTTGCGGCGCACCTGCGATTGACCGATCAACAGAAGCGGATCGATCGTCTCGAGGCGGAGCGGCCGGCTCGCGCGGGGGAGACGCCGAACTCGCAGCCCGCCGGCGCCTCGTCGCCGTCGTCCACAACGACATCCTCGACATCGACGACCGCCGCGCCGAGCGAGCCGCCAAACCCCGCGCAGGCGCAGACCCTGATCGCCGCCGCGTTCACGACGGTGTACGACGGCCAGCAGCCCAACACGTCCCGTCTCGCCATGATCGATGATCCGACGGGCGTCGAGGCAGCGCTGGAGGCAGCCGCGGTTGGCCCGAGCGCCCCGCTCCTCGCCGCGGCGCACGCGACCGTCGCGCAGATCACCTTCACCTCGGCAACGCGCTCGACCGTGTCGTATTCCGTCGATGTCACCGGTCAGGCACCGTCGCCGACCCGACAAGGTGAGGCGAGACTGTCGGGTGGCACGTGGAAGGTCACGCGCGACACCGTGTGCCTCGACCTGAAGGCGATCGGCGCTCCCTGCAACTCCTGAGTTCTCTCGGACGACGTGGAATGACATGAGATATGGTGTCGCTCCGTGTGCGCCGGACGAACACATCATCTGTTCAGAGCGGTCATCGCGGCCACCATCGCGGCGCTGTCGCTGGTCGTGACGGCGGGTTGCGGCGGCCCGACGACAACGACGAGCGCCCGGGCCGTGACCGGCAGGCCGACGACGACATCGACCACAGCATCGCCATCGGGTGCTCCCGCTGCATCTGCCGGTGCGCCGTCGACGGCCAATACTGACTCGGCGACGAAAGTCGAGATCGAGCGGGCGTACCGGAACGCGATCCGGGCGGTGCAGGAGGCCGCAGCCATCCCCGATCCGGGGTATTCGGCGCTGGCCACCTACAACACCGGCACGATCCTCGAACAATGGCGCCTGAAAGTGACCGACGCGAAGACGCGCGAGTTGATCGTCCGGTCACCGACGCCCTCGGTCGCGAGCATCACGATCCGCAGCATCGACATCACGGGCACCAGCGCCACGCTGACGATCTGCGAGGTCGACGACGGCGAGGTCGTGAATGCGTCGACCGGCCAGATCCTCAATGATCGGGTGGCATCGGCGGATCAGCGGGCGACGATGACGCGGATCGACGGCTCGTGGCGGCTGTCGACCCGCGACCTGCTCGCCAAGCGAACGGGGGTGTCGTGTTGAACCGTGCGCGATATCGCGGGCTGTGGCCGAGTTTCCGCGCCCGGTTCGTGCGGCGAAGGCTCACGGGCGCCGCCGCGGCCTTCGTGGTCGTCGCGAACCTGGTCGCCGCGTCTCCGGTCACGGCCGAGACGTTCGACGACAACGGCACGACCACGGTCACCGGCGCGCAGACCGACGACGGCGGCGCTGCATTCGTCGACTCGATCATCGGGCGGCACGGCCGCGCCGCACACCACGGATCGTCGTCGGGCGTCACCTGCGCGGATCACTCGGTCAGCACGACCTCGCCGCTCGGTGAGCTCGGCCCGATCGCGACCGACCTCGTCGAAGGCATGAACGTGTGGCGCGTCTGCACCGATTCGTCCGGTTCCGTCATCAGCGCGGAGTTCCTCACCATCGGCCCGCGGAACCCACGCGCTCTGGCCCTGCTCGCCGTGCAGCGGGCCATCGCGGCGATCTCGGTCGAGCTGCCAGTGGCCGACTCGTCGCCGGCGAATCACGTGACGGTGCCCAACATCGCAACCTGGTTCTGGGTCTCGAACACGGATCCTGATTCGTCGACAGCGGCGGTCGGCGGCGTTGCCGCGACCGTGCGCTCGACGTTCCGTGGCGCGTCGTTCGAGGCCGGCGACCGGTCAGTGCGTTGCGCCGACGGCGGGCACCCCTACGACCTGAACCTCGCCGACGATCGGCAGACGTCGGCCTGCGTGATCCGATTCGCGCCGCCGAACCATCACATCGACGTCGACGTCACCGCGACCTGGCATCTCAGCTGGACTGCGACCAACGGCGAGGCGGGCGATCTCGGCGATGTGGAACGGACGAGCGCGATCCCGCTCGACATCCACGAGCTCCATACCGTCATCCGCAACTCCTGAGCCAGTCGTCGTAGCGGGACGGATCCGACCACGCGCCCGTGAGGTCGTCGAACGCGATCGCCGCGGGAGTCATCCAGTCGCGACGTCCCGCCCTGACCGATGTCGACGACACGTCCGACACGGAGGCCGGCAACGACAGCGCGAGTTCGACGGGCACCTCGAGTGGTGGGCGTGGGGCGATCGCGACCTGCGGCAGCCGCGCCAAGGCGGCGTCGCGTTGGGCGGACGATCCGCCGTAGAACGCGACATCGTGGATCTGCATCCACTTGTCGGCCCCCATGATGACGACGTCGTATCCCTCGGCGAGATCGGCGATCAATTGGCGATCCGACACCCGTGCGACCAGGCGCGGATCGTCGCTGCACGCCTCGCGCAGTACCTGCAGGCGATGGGGAACCGTCGGCCGCAGCACCGCCTCCTTCGCCAGCGCCACATTCGACATCACCAGATCGACCCGGTCGAGTCGGTGCTGGTCGAGGGCCGCCGCTGCGATCGCCAGGTGGGCGACCGTCGGGGGGTTGAACGATCCGGGAAACACCCCGACACGTTCGGTCGCGCCCGATTGGCTGTCGCCGGTCGCCGCCATTGCCGGTAAGCTAGGCGACGTGACCAGCACCACCCCGTCCTCGACCACCCTCGTGGTACTCACCTAGCGCGTCGGGCCCA
>JAYTFP010000095.1:0-6615 GCA_043734285.1 Acidimicrobiaceae bacterium | reverse complement strand
GTGCCGGCCAGTGAATGGACCGAAGGGTTGCCCAGGTACACGGCGACCGCGTTGCGATCGCCGTCGGCCCAGATCGCGCCGAGCCCGCGCTCGACCTCGGCGAACGCCTCGGCCCAGGTCGCCGGCTCGAACACGCCGTTGCGCTTGACCAAGGGTGTCCGCAGCCGATCCGGATCGGCCTGGAGCTGCTTGAGCGTCGAGCCCTTCGGGCAGATGAAGCCCTTGGAGAACACGTCGTCGCGATCACCGCGGATGCGGGTGATCTCGCCGTCGAGGGTCGTGACCTCGAGGCCGCACGTCGCTTCGCAGAGCGGGCATGTCCGGTAGTGCACCTCGAGGTCGGGGTTCGTGTCACTCATGAGGTCTGCCCCAATCCAGAGTCCGGTGGGAGTCCAACCGTACCGCTCTCGATCCAGTGGCGAAGGGCCTCGAACGGGTAGATGCCCGTGGCGTGGCCGTCGTTCCAGGTGATGCCCAGGCCCCACGCACCGACGAGCGCGGCGTCGGTCAGCGCGAGCGGTGTGGGCGACGACGGCTCGGGCCACACGTCACCCCCTCGTTCACGCGCCGTGCGACACCCGGCGCAGGGACAGGCGAGCCGTACGGCGACGAGGCCGAGCGTTCCGTTGACGCCATCGGTCCACGCGAGGCGCAGCTCCATCGCATCGCGGTCCACGTCGATGGTCGCGATGTCGGGGGTCATTGCGAGATCCTGCCACGCCGACCGTTAGCCTCCCGCAATGCGCGCAGTGGTTCTCGACGAGTACGGCGGCACCGAGGTGCTGCGGATCCGCGAGGTTCCCGACCCGGTCCCTGGTGCTGACGAGGTGCTCGTCGACGTCGCGTCGACTGCGCTGAACCGTGCCGATCTCCTGCAGCGGATGGGTCTCTACCCGGGCCCGCCGATGCCTTACGAGATTCCCGGCATGGAGTTCTCGGGCATTGTCGCGAGTGTGGGGGAGCGGGTGACATCGATCGCTCCCGGCGATCAGGTCATGGGCATCGTCGGTGGTGGCGCCTATGCCGAGCGGCTGGTCACCCACGAGCGGATGGTGCTGAGCGTTCCCGAGTCGGTGGGCGTGGCCGACGCGGCCGCGATCCCCGAGACGTTCATCACTGCGTTCGACGCGCTCGTCGCACAGGGCGGCCTCACCTCCGGCCGCACCGCGCTGGTGCACGCCGGCGGGTCGGGTGTCGGCACGTCGGCCATCCAGATCGCCAAGGCGATCGGCGCGTCGATCGTCGTCACCGCGTCGTCGTCGAAAGTCGATGGCTGCCGCGCTCTCGGCGCGGATCTGGCGATCGACTACACGAGCGCCGATTTCGTCGCCGAGGTGCTCGAGTTCACGGGCGGCACCGGCGTGGATGTGGTGCTCGACGTCATCGGCGGTGACTACGTCAATCGCAACATCGAGTGCCTGGCGACGCGGGGACGGATCATCCAAGTCGGTCTGATGGGCGGCGGCAACACGAAGGTCGCCGTCGGCGAGCTGTTGCGCAAACGAGCGCACCTCATCGGCACGACGCTGCGGTCACGTCCACTCGAGGAGAAGATCGCGATCACGCAGCGCTTCGGCCGCGAGATGCTGCCGTTCTTCGACCGCGGCGCGCTGAAGGTCGTGATCGACTCGCGTTATCCGTTCGACGCCATCGCCGACGCGCATCGCCACATGGAGGCGAACACGAACTTCGGGAAGATCGTCGTCGACGTCATGCGCTGACTCAGCGCTTGGTGAGCTGGGCGTTCAGCGCTCCGGCGAAATGCTCTTGGTGCGCGGTGTCGCGGAACCCACTCGAAGGGATCCAGATCTTCCGCTTACCGGCTCGAAGCGTGATGCCCGAACGCCCGGTGGAGACCGATGTGATCTCCGGGTAGCCGACGCAGACCTTGATCTTCCTGTCCTGCAGGTTGAGTCCGGCCGCGTCAAGCATCGCGACTGTCCGATTGCCTGAACTCGTGAGTTTGGCGAACCGTGTGGCGACGAGGAGGGCGGTCGCGACCGGAACCACCAGTCCGACTCCTACCCGGAGCTGCCATGGGTCGTTCGGATTGCTCAGGCCCCACCAGACGAGGAACTCGAACACCATCCACAGCGCAACGACCGGAAGGATTCGGTTGATACTCGGCGGATAGGGAAGCGTCGTCGTCCCGCTCCACTCGAACGGCGTGTAGGTCGGCTCGCCCGGTCCGTTCCGCTGGCCGGCCGTGAAGTGCCTGATGAGCCCGAGGAGCGAGTCGGTCGTACCCTCGGGTACGGCCCGAAGCGGCAGTACGAACACCGCGCCGCTGACCTTGACTGCCGGGCCGAGGCCATCGACGTACCGGACCCCATCGATACGGTCGAAGCGCGACGCCACGCGTGAACCTCCCTCAGGCACCATCTCGAACCGGCCGTCGGCCCAGACCCGCCATCTCCTCATCCTGTTCGACGACGCACGAGGCCACAGCGCCCGGATCGGCAGCACCAAGCAGCCCGCGAGCGCGACGATCATCAGTGGCGCGTCCTCCGGGGGAAGCACAGCGAGGCCGAGCAGGAAGACGCAGCCGCATGTACCGAACAGGGCGAGCTGCTTGCGGTAGACGGGGGAGGTCGAGATCAGCCTTCGGTGCTCGGCGGTGGTGAGTTGAAATGTGCTGGTCTCGAACGCCGGCGCATCGCTCCACTCGCTCACGTCAGGGTTCTACACCCTCGCGAGCAGAACGCGACCGGTTTCGGAACGGCAGAAGACTCAGCGCTTTGTGATCGGCACGTAGTCGCGGACCGGCTCGCCGATGTAGATCTGGCGCGGGCGATAGATGCGCGAGTCCTGCACGAGCAGCTCTTGGTAGTGGGCAAGCCAACCCGAGGTGCGCGGGATCGCGAAGAGCACCGTGAACATGTTCATCGGGAAGCCCATCGCCTGGTAGATGAGGCCCGAGTAGAAGTCGACGTTCGGGTAGAGCCGGCGGCTCAGGAAGTAGTCGTCGCTCAGCGCGACCTCTTCGAGCTTCAATGCGATGTCGAGCAGCGGGCTCTTGCCGGTGACTTCGAAGACCTGGTCGGCCGTGCGCTTGATGATCTTCGCCCGGGGGTCGTAGTTCTTGTACACCCGGTGACCGAAGCCCTGCAGCAGTCGCTCGCCGCGCTTGACCGCGTCGATGAAGGGCTGCACGTTGTCCATCGAGCCGATCTCGGTGAGCATGCGGATGACCGCTTCGTTCGCGCCGCCGTGGCGAGGTCCGTACAGACCGGCAGCGGCCGCTGCGGTCGCGGAGTAGGGGTCGGCGTGGGCCGATCCCACGACGCGCATCGCCGTGGTCGAACAGTTCTGCTCGTGGTCGGCGTGGAGGATGAACAGGATGTCGAGCGCGCGGGCGAGCGCGGGGTTCGCGTCGTAACGCGGCTCGGCGATCTTCCACATCATCGACAGGAAGTTCGCGGCGAAGTCGAGCGAGTTGTCGGGGTAGACGAACGGCATGCCCACGCTGAACCGGTAGGCGGCCGCGGCGAGCGTCGGCATCTTCGCGATGAGCCGCACGATCTGACGGTCGCGGACCTCGGGATCTTCGATGTCTTTCGCTTCGGGATAGAAGGTCGAGAGCGCCGCGACGGCCGACACGAGCATGCCCATCGGGTGCGCGTCGTAGTGGAAGCCCTCGAGGAAGCGCTTGCGCACGTTCTCGTGAATGAACGTGTGGTGGGTGATCTCGTAGCGCCACTTCTCGAACTGCACAGGCGTCGGGAGCTCGCCGTTGACCAGCAGGTAGGCGACCTCGAGGTAGCTCGAATGCTCGGCCAGTTGCTCGATGGGGTAGCCGCGGTAGCGGAGGATGCCGTTCTCACCATCGAGCTCGGTCACCGACGACTCGGCAGCGGCAGTGGCGCCGAACGACGGGTCGAAGAACCACGTCTGGGGCATGAGCTTCGACCAGGCCTTGGCGTCGACACCCCCGTTGACGATCGGGACCTCGATCGATTCGCCCGTGCGGTTGTCGGTGATCGTGATGCTGTCTGGCATTGGGGCCATCCTACGCGGGGTGAATGCCTGGCTGTGACGGTGACTGCTCAGTGACGACGAGTCGCACCGTGTCGGCGACGGCGCGCTCTGCCGCAGACGGACGACCCCGCCGGCGTCGGGCGAGGGCGACCGAGCGGCCGGTCATGTTGTTGATGGGGATCCGGCGCCACTCGCCACCGAGCCACGTCGGTGCAGCGCTCGCCGGAAGGATGGCCGCGCCGAATCCGGAGAAGGTGAGCGACGCGAGCAGGCGCATGCCGTCGACCTCGGCCTTCGCCTTGAAGCGCACGCCCAACGCCGTTGCCTGGTCGTCGAGTTCGCTTCGGAAGCTCGTGCCGGTCGCGGGCATCAGGAGTTCGTGCTCCGCGAGTTCCTCGAGGTCGACCGCGTCGCGCTCGAACAGCGGATGTCCGGCAGGAGCGACGAGCAGTCGGTCCTCGTCGAACAACGTGGTGACGACGAGGTCGGGTTCGTTGACCGGGCCGTTGACCACCGCCATGTCGAGCTGGCCGCCGGTGAGTTGAAGGATCAGCGAGCTGGTCGTCGCGTCGAGGATCACCAGGCGGACCTCGGGGAACGATCGGGCCATCGTGTCGAGCAGCGGGGGCACCAGCCAACGGGCGGTGGTGCCGATCACGCCGATGCGCACGTTGCCGGACACGATGTCGCGCATCGCGGCGACGTCGGACTCCAAGGCGGCGAACTCGGCCTCGATCCGCCGGGCGCGCTGCGCCACGACGAGGCCCTCCTCGGTGAGCTCGGTGGTGGCGCGGTCGACGAGCGTTGCGCCGAGCTCGGCTTCGAGTCGGGCGATGTGGGTGCTGACGTTCGACTGCACGGTGTGGAGAGCTCGTGCCGCCGCGGAGAAGCTGCGGTGCTCGCCGACGGCGACCAGTGCACGGAGTTGGCGGATGTCCATCGCTGAGAATGATTTCAGGTATCGGTGGTAACTACTAGAACGATCGCCCGCGACTGTTTAGGCTAGGGGACGTCAACAACGGATGTGTGCGACCCCCCGTCGCCGTCCGTCTCCGGCCCAGGCGACAGAGCCCCCCTCTGTCCCGGGTACGGAGAACGCCGAAGGACTGGACTCCCCCCTCCAGTCCTTCGGTGTTTTTGGGTTCGCGAGCAGGTGGGCCTAGCGTCGGAGCGATGCCCAGGAAGAAGCAGCCGAAGGCCGCAGCGTTCTTCGACCTCGACCGCACGATCGTGCGGGGCGCCAGCGGTGCGATCTACGCCGACGAGCTGCGCGAGGTGGGTGTGCTGCCTTCGAGGCGCAACCCGGCCGAGCCCGTGTTGTTCAAGATCTTCGACATTTTCGGCGAGAACTGGCCCTCGATGATGGCGACCCGTCAGGGCGTGCGGCTGACCAACGGTTGGGACCGGGCGAAGGTGATCCAGGCCGCCGAGGCAGCCACGACGCGGTTGCTGGAGCAGGTGCTGCCCTACGCCCGGATCGAGATGGCGGAGCACCGAGCTGCCGGCCGGGCGGTCGTGCTGGCGACGACGACGCCACTCGACTGGGTCACGCCGCTGGCTCGTGAGATGGGCTTCGACGAAATCATCGCCACGCAGTACCACCACGAGGGTGGCCGTTACACGGGCAACGTCGACGGCCGCTACATCTGGGGCCGCGGCAAGTCGCAGCAGGTCCAAGAGTGGGCGCTCGAGAACAACATCGACCTGGCCGAGAGCTACGCCTACAGCGATAGCTACTACGACGTGCCGCTGCTCTCGATCGTGGGCCACCCGAACGCGGTCAATCCCGATCCTCGCCTCGCGGTGATCGCGGCGCTGCGGCGCTGGCCGACCCGCTTCCTCGATGCACCCCCGGGCGTGCCGAAGCTCGCTGGGCTCGAACCGCAACAGGTCGCGTTCCTGCTCGCGCGCCCCGAGATGATGCCGTTCGTGCGCACGCGGATCTTCAGCAGCAGCCGGATTCCCGCATCGGGTTCGGCGATCATCGTCGCGAATCACCGCAGCTACTTCGATCCGCTGGCGATCGGGTTCGCGCTGGCGAAGCGCGGGCGGCCGGTTCGCTTTCTCGGCAAGAAGGAAGTGTTCGACGCGCCGCTCGTCGGCGACTTCGCCAAGGCGATGGGTGGCATCCGCGTCGACCGCGGAACCGGATCCGACGCGCCGCTGCGCGCCGCCGAAGAGGCGCTCGCCGCCGGTGAGATGGTGGCGATGATGCCGCAAGGGACCATTCCGCGGGGTCGCGAGTTCTTCAATCCCGAGTTGAAGGGACGTTGGGGTGTGGCGCGGCTCGCTCACGCGACCGGAGCGCCGGTGATCCCGATGGGACTGTGGGGCACCGAGCTGGTGTGGCCGCGGTCGTCGCGGTTCCCGAACGTCACGAACGTGCTGCACCCTCCGAAGGTGACGGTGTCGGTCGGACGGCCGGTCGCCCTCGAGTACGACTCGCTCGAGGCCGACACCGAGCGGATCATGGACGCGATCGTCGGCCTGCTGCCGGCTGTGGCGCGTGAGTGGCACGAGCCGACCGACGAGGAGATCGCGCGGGCGACCCCGGCGAACGCGTCGGCGATCGACGACGACAGCGAAGCCGAACGGCGGCCCGGTACCGTCTGAGCGGGTCGGCAGGCCGCGCTGCCG
>JAYTFP010000094.1:0-2887 GCA_043734285.1 Acidimicrobiaceae bacterium | reverse complement strand
GCCGGTGCCGGGTGGCCTGGCGCTCGAGGTGAGCATCGGCGGGCGTCGATACCGGGTCTTCGTCGACGCGGCCCGCGGACGCACGGTGCAGTCGTTGCTCACCGGCGAGCGCTTCGAGGCGAGCGGATCGGTTGGTGCTTTGCAGGGGAACTGGCAGTGGATCGCCTCGCGCCACCTGTCGGGCCGCCTTCGACTGCGCACGATCGGACGCATCGACCAGGGCCGCTGGTGGTGGCAGTCGGCCGACGCGGTCCGTCGAACGGTCGACACCGGGTTGTCGTCGTTCGACAGCGAGGAGCGTTCGCTCTTCGAGGGTGTCGTCTTCGGCGACGATCGAGACCAGCCGGTGCTGACGCGCCATCGGTTCCGGGCATCGGGACTCGCACACCTTCTCGCCGTTTCAGGCCAGAACGTCGCATTCGTCCTCGTCGCGGTCTCGCCGTTGCTGGCGCGCCTCCGGCTGCGAACGCGCTGGATCGTTACCATCGGTCTGCTGCTGGCGTTCGCGACCGTCACCCGCTTCGAGCCGTCGGTACTGCGTGCGACCGCGATGGCGCTCGTCGCGGCGACGGCTGCGATGTCGGGTCGCTACGCAACCGGCGTGCGTGTCGTCTCGGTCGCCGTGCTCGCGCTGCTCGTCATCGACCCGTTACTCGTGTGGTCGGGCGGTTTCCGCCTGTCGGTCGCGGCGAGCGTGGCGCTGGTGACGTTGGCGAGACCGATCGAACGGCGACTCCGTGGACCGCGGTGGCTGGTCGAACCGCTCGCCGTGTCGCTCGCTGCGCAGGTCGGCACCGCGCCGCTGCTCGTCTTGGCGTTCGGCACGGTGCCGTTGTTGTCGCCACTCGCGAACCTCGCGGCGGTGCCCGTCGCCGGTTGGTTGATGGTCTGGGGCGTCGTCACGGGTCCGCTCGCCGGACTGATCGGAGAACCCGCCGCCACGTGGATCGGTTGGCCGAGCCGGCTGATGATCCACTGGATCGACGGCGTCGCGACGCTCGCCGCGCGTCCCGAATTGCCGAGTGTGGGCGTCGTCGGTGTGGCGGCCATCACCGCGCTCGTCGCGGCGATCCTCATGTCGCTCGACCGCGTCGGATGGCGTCGCGCCCTCGCGTCGTTCGGCGCGGTCGCGTTGCTCGTCGAGCTCGTGATCCTCGCCCCGAGTGGCCACCTCACACCGTCGCGCGGCGTCGACATCTACGTCGATGCCTCGACCCGGGGGAGCGATGCGGTGGTCGTCGTGATCGGCACCGGTGTCGACGACCTGATGCTGCTCGACGACGTGACTCGGGCCCGCATCGACCACGTCGATCTGGTGATCGTGCCGCGGGCATCGCGGACCAATTCGACCACGGTGCAACTGCTGCGCACCGCCGTCGACGTCCGACTCGTCGTGGCGGCCGATCCGTCGCTGGTGCGCGACGCCGAACCACTCACGGCCGGCGAGCTACGGGTCGGCAGCCTCCGATTCACGGTCGCAGTCGACCGGCACAGCGGCAGCGGAGCCACGGCACGGGGATTCACTGTCGGAACCCCCGTGTAGTTTGAGAGTCCGTGATTCTCGAGCTGGGGCGCGATCATCGATTCGACATCACCTATCGCTCGGTGATCATGGGGATCCTGAACCGCACGCCTGATTCGTTCTACGACCAGGGTTCGTACTTCGAGTTCGACGCCTTTCTGGCGCGCGCCGAACGCTTGGTCGCCGAGGGCGCCGATTTCCTCGACGTGGGAGGCGTGAAGGCCGGCCCGGGCCCCGAGGTCGCTACCGAGGAAGAGCTCCAACGGGTCGTGCCGGCGATCGAGGCCCTCGTCGCCCGCTTCGACGTGCCCATCTCGATCGACACCTGGAACCCGGTGGTGCTCGACGCGTCGCTCACCGCCGGCGCGGTGGTCGGCAACGACATCTCGGGATTCGCCGCGCCCGACTACCTCGACATCTGTGCGCGGCACGGCGCGTCGGTGGTGGCCACGCACATCCGTCTCGGCCCGCGGATCCCCGACCCCGCGCCGGTCTACGACGACATGCTCGGCGAGGTCAGAGCCTTCTTACGCGCCAAGGGCGAGGCGGCTGAGGCAGCCGGCATCCCGCGTCAGCGGATCATGGTCGACGATGGTCTCGACCTCGGCAAGACCGAGCCGCAGTCGCTCGAACTCCTGCGTACGTCCGATCAACTCGCGGCGCTCGGCTATGTGCCGTTCCTCTCGGCCTCCAACAAGCGGTTTCTGGGCGACCTGACGGGTGCGCCGATCGACGACCGGCACGACGCGACGCTGGCGGCGCACACGTTGGGGATCATGCTCGGCTGCCGCGTGCTGCGCTCGCACGACGTCACCGCGTCGCGCCGGGCCGCCGACACCGTGGCCGCGTTGCTCGAAGCACGTGACGAGCGAGCGGCAGCACACGCATGAGTCCGCCCGTCGTGCTGCTCAAGGGGAGCGATCCCGTGCTCCTCAACGACGCCGCGGTCGAGGTGCTCAGCGATCTGCTCGGCGACCGCGATCGCAACGAGGTGGTCGACCACTTCGGCGGCGACGAGTTCGAGCTCGCCGAGCCGATCATCGCGGCGTCGGCGATGTCGATGTTCGGCGACCGCATCATCGTGATCCGCCAGGCGGGACGATTCGGTGTCGACGCCCAGGTGCCGCTGATGCGGTACCTCGACGATCCGAATCCGACGTCGACCGTGCTGGTCGTGTGGGACAAGCCGCTCGCCGCGGGCGCGACATCGGCGCCCGTGCCGAAGAAGCTGGTCGAGGCAGTGAAGGCGGCCGGTGGCACGGTCACCGATTGCGATGTGGCGCCGAATGCGAAGCTGCGTCAGGGGTGGCTCGACGAGCATCTCGCCGACGCATCGGTGAAGTTCCTGCCCGCCACCAAGACGAT
>JAYTFP010000093.1:0-3921 GCA_043734285.1 Acidimicrobiaceae bacterium | reverse complement strand
GGGAGTCGTCGTGGTCGTCGTTGTCGGTGACGTCGTTGTCGTGGGTGCAGTCGTCGTCGTGGGTGCAGTCGTCGTGGTGGTGCCCGGCGGTATCGGTGTCGGGGTACACGCTGCCAGGACGGCGAAGAAGATCCCGCAAGCAAGCGCGACGGCCGCGCCGCGACGGGCGATGGGCATGGTCTTCGTCATGACGACTCCTCGGGCTCCTCAAACACGGCGGAGGAGTGGGTCATTTCATAGCACTTCGTGCCGCGCCCCGCCCCGATGTTGTCTCCAGCAGGTCGTTGCTCTATGGCTCCTACTCTTGGTAGGATCAAAGTATGAAGATCAGCGTGAGTCTTCCCGAGGCAGATGTCGACTTCCTCGACGGGTACGCCGTAGCGCAGGGCATCGAGTCACGGTCGGCCGTCGTCCACAAGGCGGTGCGGCTGCTTCGAGCATCCGAGCTCGGCCCGTCCTACGAGGATGCGTGGCGTGAGTGGCCCGAGACGTCCGACTCAGAGCTGTGGGGCGCCACCGTTGCCGACGGCCTGTCCTGATGCGCCGCGGCGAAATCCGCCTCGTCGACCTGGCGCCGGCGCGAGGGGCAGAAGCCGACAAGCAACGGCCCGCGGTCGTCGTCAGCAACGACGGAGCCAACGCGGCGGCTGACCGTCTTGGCCGCGGGGTGATCACGGTCGTGCCGGTCACGTCGAATGTCGAGAAGATCTATCCGTTCCAGGTGCGCCTGCTGGCGGCTGACACCGGCCTTCGAATCGACTCGAAGGCACAGGCGGAGCAGGTGAGATCGGTCGCGGTGGAACGCGTGGGACGACGCGTAGGGAAGCTCACCCCCGAGACTGTCGAGGCACTCGATGAGGCGCTGCGACTCCACCTGGCGCTCTGACCGGGCTCGTTGTCGCAACCTGACACGCGTGTCAGACTTCGACCGATGACCTTCGTCGACCCCGAAGCCCGCTCGGCGAACCCGTACGAACAGTCGGTGTGCGCCGATCCCGTCCCCTTCTACCGCGAGCTGCGCGACACGGTGCCGATCGCCACGCTCGACGGAATCCCGAACACGCACATCATCAGCCGCTACGACGACGTGAAGTTCGCGTTGCAGCATCCCGAGATCTTCAGCTCGGCCTTCGCCGCGGTCGACATCGGGCAGACACGGCCGCTCATCCCGCTGCAGATCGACCCACCGGAGCACGTGAAGTACCGCCGCGTCATGGACCCGCACCTCGCGCCGCGCGAAGTCGCACCCCGCGAAGACCGCATTCGAATGCTGGCCAACGAGCTCATCGACGGGTTCATCGAGAAGGGTGCGTGCGACTTCCACGCGGAGTTCTCCGTGCCGTTCCCGTGCACCGTGTTCATGGAGCTCTGCAACCTGCCGTTCGAACACCTCGAGATGTTCCTCGCGTGGAAGGACGACATCATCCGTCCGCAGGTGCGCCATCCCGAGATCGCCGGCGACATGGCGGCGATGACCGAGAAGCGACACTCGACCGGCCACGAGGTCTACCGCTATTTCGAGGACGTGATCGCGGATCGCCGCGCCCATCCGGGCGACGACATGTTCTCGCGATTCGCGATGGGCGAGGTCGACGGCGAACGGATGACCGACGAGCAGATGCTCGACGTCGGCTACCTCTTCGTGCTCGGCGGACTCGACACGGTCACCTCCACGCTCGACTGCTTCATCGCCCACCTCGGACGCAGCGGCGAGCAACGAGACGCGCTCGCCGGTGACGCCGAGCAGATCCCAGCGGCGATCGAGGAGCTGCTGCGGCTGCACACGCCAGTCATGCAGGTGCTGCGCGTCATCAACGAACCCCACGAGATGCACGGCGTCGCGATGGAGAGCGGCGACACTGTGATGATCATGCTCGGCGCGGCCGACACTGATCCCGAGCAGTTCGGCGACACGTCCGACGAGGCCGACTTCGCACGCGAGCAGAACCGCCACCTCGCGTTCGGCGGCGGCGCTCACCGCTGCCTCGGCTCGCACCTCGCGCGCGTCGAGCTGCGCATCGCGCTCGAGGAGCTGCACCGACGCGTGCCCGACTACGCGGTGCTGGCCGGTGCCGAGCTGTCATACTCGGCGGGCATCCGCGAGATCGAGCACCTCCCGCTGGAGTTCACGCCCGGGGTGCGCTCGTGAGGGTCGTCCTCGACGCCGACAAGTGTCAGGGCCACGGCCGTTGCTACGCGCTCGCCCCGCACGTCTTCGACGCCGACGATGACGGCTATTGCGTAGTCGTCCCCGACGGCGACGTGCCCGCCGAGCACGAGGAGGCCGCGCGTCGCGGCGTGCTCAACTGCCCCGAACTCGCGTTGTCGATCGACGAATAGCGCGCCGCGACTCAGATGCAGGGAGTCAGACGCGGGGCATCTTGATCGCCTTGTCGGCGATGATGTTCTTCTGCACCTCGGTCGTGCCTGCACCGATCGACGTGTAGCGCTGAAAGACGTAGAGGCGGTTCCACGCGCCGCCGTCGATCGCGCCGGGCTGCCCCTTCGACGGGATCGCCTGCGGACCGAGTAGATCGATCGCCAGCTCGGCGAGGGTCTGCGCAAGGTACGACCACTGCAGCTTGGCGAGCGGTACCTCGGGCCAGTTCTTCTCGTTGCGAAGGATCTTCGACAGCGCCCGGTAGTTGAGCAACTTCGTGTACTCGATGCGCGTGTGCGCCTCGGCGATGCGCGTGCGCATGTCGGGGTCGTCGAGCGCCGCCGGATTCACCGACCGCGCCAGGTTCACCATCGCGTCGAGATCGGATCGCATGCCGATCGCGAGCCCGGCGGTGCCGACCCGCTCGGATCCCAGCGTGCCCATCGCGACCTGCCAGCCCTCGCCTTCGCCGCCGAGCCGGTAGGCGACCGGCACACGCGCATCGGTGAAGAAGATCTCGCAGAACATCTCCTCACCGGCGATGTCGCGGATCGGGCGGATGTCGATGCCGTCTGCCTCGAGGTCGACGATCAACGCGGTGATGCCGTCGTGCTTGCGCTTCTCCTCGATCGACGTCGGGTCGGTGCGGACGAGGAACAGCCCCCACTTCGCGATGTGCGCGCTCGAGATCCAGATCTTCTGTCCATTGAGCACGTAGTCGTCGCCGTCACGGTCCGCGGTCGTGCGCAGGTTCGCGAGGTCGGATCCGGCCTGTGGTTCGCTGAACCCCTGACACCAGTGGTCGACGGCGTCGAGGATGTTCGGCACCCAGCGTTGCTTCTGCTCGTCGGTGCCCCAGCGGATGATCATCGGCCCGATCTGCCACAACCCGTTCGCGTTGTAGATGCCGGGCGTGCGGTAGCGGGCCATCGTCTCGGAGTAGACGACGTTCTGGGTGACCGTGGCGTCGCGGCCACCCCACTCGGCGGGCCAGCCGATCGCCGCCCAGCGACCTTCGTTCAGCTTGCGTTGCCAGGCGCGGCGACGCTCCATGTGGCCGAGCACGCCGGCTGCGCCCGCACCCGCGGATGCGTCGGGAGCGTCATCGTCGGACCAGTCGGTGAGGAACTTCGGCAGCTCACGATCGAGCCAGTCGGTCAGCTCGGAGCGGAACGCCTCGTCGTCGTCGGTGTACGCGAAATCCATCGGTCGTCAGCTTGTCACTTCACAGCCCGCAAAGCTGACACGAGCGTCAGCTTTGCGGACGCGCACGCTCTAAGGTCTCCGCGGTGGAGTTCACCCTCGACGACGACCAGCACGCGCTGCAGCAGACCGCGAAGGCCTTCCTCGCCGAGCACGTGCCGTCGGCGGTGTTGCGGGCCGCGGTCGACGGCGAGCAGGGCCTACCCGACGACGTCTGGCGCCGCACCGCCGACCTCGGTTGGACCGGACTGCTCGTGCCCGCCGAGCACGGCGGATCGGGCGCCGGTCTGCTCGAGATGATGGTCGTGCTCGAGGAGATGGGTCGACTGCCGCTGCCC
>JAYTFP010000092.1:0-3008 GCA_043734285.1 Acidimicrobiaceae bacterium | reverse complement strand
GATCGAGCGGATCGTCTCCGAGGTCGGTCGCCGCGTCGATGAGTCGTCGCCGATGGTGGACGCCCGTCTGGCCGACGGTTCGCGCGTGAACGCGATCATTCCCCCGCTGGCCATCGACGGTCCGGCGCTCACCATCCGAAAGTTCTCGAAGCAGGCGTTCGACGTCGACGACCTGATCGGGCTGGCAACCATCACCCCGGAGTTGGCCGAGTTCCTCTCCAGTTGCGTGCAGGGTCGGCTCAACATCCTGGTGAGCGGCGGCACCGGCACCGGCAAGACGACACTGCTGAACGTGCTGTCGTCGATGATCCCCGACGACGATCGCATCGTCACCATCGAGGACGCCGCCGAGTTGCAGCTCAAGCAGAGCCACCTCGTCCGGTTGGAGACCCGCCCTCCGAACATCGAAGGGCGCGGCGAGGTCAAGGCACGCGACCTCCTCCGGAACGCGCTGCGCATGCGACCCGACCGCATCATCGTGGGCGAGGTTCGCGGCGGTGAAGCCCTCGACATGCTCCAGGCGATGAACACCGGGCACGACGGGTCGCTCTCCACGTTGCACGCGAACGCGCCCCGGGACGCGCTCGCCCGGCTCGAGACCATGGTCCTGATGGCCGGGATCGAACTCCCCGTGCGCGCCATCCGTGAGCAGGCCGCGTCGGCGGTCGACGTGCTCGTCCACCTCAGTCGGCTGCGCGACGGGACCCGCCGGGTCACGCAGGTCTGCGAGGTCAACGGGATGGAGGGTGACGTGATCACCCTCTCGGATCTGTTCGTCTTCGACTACGCCGCCGGCTTCGACGACGAAGGACGCTTCGCCGGCACCGTCGTGCCGACCGGCCTGCGTCCGCGCTTCACCGAGCGACTCCACAACTACGGCATCGAGCTCCCGGCTGCGCTCTTCGACTCCGAGCGCTTGCGCATCGTGACGCACCCGAACGGGACCGCGTCATGATCCGGCGGGTCGTGGCGGTGCTCGCGTGTGCGGCCGCGCTGGTCGTCATCACCCCCGAACGCTTCTCGTTCGCCGCCGATACGCCGCGCCCCCTCGACATCGTGTCGGTCGACACGTCGACATCACCCGAGGTCCGCATCACGGTCTCCGTCCCGGGCGAGCTGACGGGGAAGCCCCTCGACGCCGACGCGTTCACGGTCATCGAGGCGGGCCGCAAGCGGCTGCCGACGCTCACGCGCCTGCCGAGTGACGCCCTCGCGGTGGTGCTCGCCATCGATACGTCCGGCAGCATGCAGGGCGCGCCGATCGAGTCGGCCAAGGCCGCGGCCAAGGAATTCGTCGGGAAGATGCCGAGCGGCACCCAGATCGCGGTCGTCGGGTTCAACGATGCGCCCTACGCCGTGAGCCCGTTCAGCACCGATGTCGGCGCGCTGAAGAACGCCATCGACGGCGTGACCGCAACCGGTGACACCGCGCTCTACGACGGTGTCGGCGCCGCGGTTGCGCAGCTGTCGGCCGCGAGCGGATCGCGACACGCCATCGTGCTCCTGTCCGACGGCGGCGACACCGCCAGCACGACGAACCTCCAGGCGAGCAGCGCCGCGCTCGCGACCGCGGGAACGAGCTTCTACGCAGCCGCGTTGCTCACGTCGGAGACCGATCTGCGCTCACTCAACCAACTGGCCGACTCGGCCGGCGGTCGCGTCGTGTCGGCATCGGATCCCGCCGGCCTCCGCGCGCTGTACGACGACATCGCCACTGCCATCAACAGCCAGTACGAGCTCTCGTTCCGGGCGACCTCGACCGGCAAGACAACCCTGCGCGTGGGTGTCGATGCCGACGGTGTGCACGCGGCGACGGATGTCGACGTCGATCTCGCCGTCTCCGCGCCGGTCGCGCAGGTCAAGACCCATCCGGCTCGGGTCACGACCGTGTCCACCCCACTGTTGGGCGGTGCCGGCTGGGCGCTCGTCGTCGGTACCGCGCTGGTCTTCCTGGCGTTGTTCGTCGGCGGGCTCGTGTTGCTCCGCCCGCGCGAACGGCTGTCGACGCTTGCCGTCGAACGTCGACGTTCGGCACCCCGACGCCACGACCAGGTCATCGGTGACGTGGTGAGCGGTGCGACCCGCTTCGCCGATCGGACCTTGGAACGCCGGGGACGGCGTAGCGCGCTGAACGACGCGCTGGAACAGGCCGGCATCGACATGCGTCCCGGCGAGTTCTCGGTGCTCGTCGCGGGCGTGACCATTGCCGTGCTCTTCGTCGGGCTCGTGCTGTTCGGCCCGTTCATCGGGCTCGCGGTGGGCGTCGTCACCGCCCTCGGATTCCGCACCGGGGTCTCGATCCGGGCGGACCGGCGCCGGGCGCGCTTCGCCGACCAGCTCGGTGACACGCTGCAGCTCATCTCCGGGAGCCTGCGCAGCGGGCACGGCCTCATGCAGGCGGTCGACACGGTCGCCGAGGAGTCCGAGTCGCCGACGCGTGAGGAGTTCCGCCGCATCGTCATCGAGAGCCGGCTGGGCAAGAGCCTCCCCGACGCCCTCCATGCCGCCGCGGCGCGGGTCCGCAACGACGACTTCGAGTGGGTCGTGCAGGCCATCGACATCCATCGCGAGATCGGTGGGGACCTCGCCGAGGTGCTCGACCACGTGGCCGCCACCATCCGGGGCCGCAATTCCATCCGTCGCCAGGTCCAGGCCCTCAGCGCCGAGGGGAAGTTGTCGGCAGTCATCCTGCTCATCCTGCCGATCGGCCTGACCATCGTGATCTCGATCGTGAATCCGTCGTACCTGCGGGAACTCACCGACTCCACTGCGGGGAACGTGATGATCGTCGGCGGGATCCTGCTACTCGGAATCGGCAGCCTCTGGCTGCGTCGCATCGTCCGCATCGTCTTCTAGGGGGCGAACATGCCTGTCTACGTGTATCTCGGAGCCGCGATGGTCAGCGGGGCGGTGATCGTCCTCGTGCTGTCGCTGCACGGAGCCCGGGTTCCCGGTCAGCTCGTGCGGAGCAATCTGTCGAACGCGCCGGGCGGACACACCGACCTTCG
>JAYTFP010000091.1:0-15132 GCA_043734285.1 Acidimicrobiaceae bacterium | reverse complement strand
GGTCCGTTCCGGTTCGGCGACGCGGACCTCGTTCGCTCGATCCTCGACGACTCCGGTTGGATCGACGTCGAGGTGTCCGACGTGCGCATGCCATTGCACCTCGCGGGCCCTGGATCGGTCGACGACGCGGTCGCGTTCTGGTCGAGCCGGCCGAACGTCGCATCGGCGGTGGCCGCGGGCGGCCCCGAGGTCGGCGCGCATGTCGCGGCAGCGCTGCGCGACATCTTCGGCTCGCACCACGACGGTGTCGGGGTGCGGTTCGATTCGGCGGTGTGGTCAGTCGGAGCCCGGCGGCCGTGAGTCGTCACTGGTGACGCCCAGTCGCGTCGCCTGATCGGTCAGCATCGCCGCGACGGCCGCCTCGAGCGGCTCGGGCTTCGCGCCACCCAGCCGGATCTGGATGACGAACGGACCGCGGTGTGTCATCGCGACGACCGCGTACTCACCCGGCACCTTGGCGACCAGCGCCAGCGTCGAGCCGGTGGCGAAACCGTTCAGTGGGAACGGAAACGCGTGTCCGAACGCGGTCGCCCTCAGCAGATCGGCCCCGCGGTTGAAGTTCTCCGTCGCGCCCGCCTGGTTCTCGAACTGGTACACGACGAGCGCGAGTCGATGTTTGGCGCCATCGACCCACAGTCGTTGGTAGCCGCGCACGAAGTGCTCGCCGCGTAGCACGGCGCCGCCGTCCTCGCTCCCCTCGTCGCGCGCGGCCTTCGCCAGATCCGACGGTCCGGTGTCGTCGACGCTGTCGGGTTGGACGCGGAAGCCGGGCGGCACGACGTTCGACAGCTTCGACTCGAGCTCGGCGGCGCTCGTCGGTCCGGTGGGCGCGGTCGTGGTCGTGGTCGGCACCACGGTGGTCGACGCGGTGGTCGAACTCGACGCAGTGCTCGTGTCGGCGGCGTTGTTCGCGTGCGACGACGAGCACGCCGACAGCAGCGCGACGCAACCGGCGACGACCATTACCGCCGCGCGACGCGCCATCGGGGTCACAGCACGAGGTCGGCGACTCGACGACGGTGGTACGCGGCGTCGCCGTCGTGCGCTCGCAGCGCCCAACTGCGCTTGAGCCACAGGTGCAGGTCGCATTCGACGGTGTAGCCGATCGCCCCGTGGCACTGCAGCGCAACGAGTCCGACCGTGTGAGCGGCATCCGACGCGGCAGCCTTCGCCATCGACGCGTGCAGCGACGCGTCGGCGGCTCCGCGCGTCATCGAGTACGCGGCACGCCATACCAAGGGCTTCGCGAATTCGAGGGCAAGCAGCGCATCGGCGAGGTGGTGCTTGATCGCCTGGAAGCTGCCGATCGCCACACCGAACTGCTGGCGTTCGCAGACGTACGCGACGGTCTGGGCGATCATCGTGTCGGCGACGCCGCACAACTCGGCCGCGGTGGCGATCGCGGCGCGGTCACGGGCCTGGCGCACCGCGTCGGCCGAGCCCGAGAGTCGCGTCGCCGGGGACGGGGTCCACTTCACCGAGACCACGCGACGCGCGCCGTCGACCGACTCGTGCTCGACCAGTTCGACCACGTCGCGGTCGACGAGGTGCAGTCCGTCGTCGGCCTCGAGGAGGAACACCTCCGCGGTCGCGCCATGCAGCACTGTCGAATTGGGTCGAAGGCCGACGCCGACCGTCGCCTCGCCGCGGGCGATGCGCGACAGCCAACGTTCGGCGTCGTCGACCTGCGCGTGATCCCGCAAGGTCGGAATCGCAACCGCGGCATTCGCCGCGAGCGGCTCGGGCAACGCGGCGCGTCCACCTTCGTAGAGGATCTGCACCAGGTCGAGATCGGTGAGACCCATCCCGTCGGTGCCCTCGGGTGCGAGCAGTCCGACGACACCCATGTCGACGAGCTGCGACCACAGCGGCGGCAGCCGACCATCGTCGTTCTCCCACGCCTGACGCACCACCGTCGGCGTGCACTCCTTCGCGAGCAGATCGCGCACGGCGCCGGCGAAGTCGATCTGATCCTCGGTGAAGGCGAATCGCACGGCGTCTACTTCCGCGGCAGCCCGAGCACGCGCTCGGCCACGATGTTGCGCTGGATCTCGTTGGTGCCCGCGTAGATCGGTCCCGAGAGTGAGAACTGGTACCCCTTCAGCCAGGTGTTGTCGTCGAGCTCGGCCGTGTCGCCCAGCAACCGGAGCGCCGCCTCATGCAGCTCGACGTCGAGCTCTGACCAGAAGATCTTGTTGAGGCTCGAACGGAACCCCGGCAGCCGTCCCTCGACCATGCCCGTGACGTCGCTCAGCGTGTAGAGCGAGTACGCCTCGGCATCCATCCACGCCTTCGTCACCGCGTCGCGCACCGTCGGATCCTCGAGCGACGGATCGCCCGGCGACCTGATGCCCCGCTCGCGGTACAGATCGACGAGACGCGCCGCAGTGGCCTGGAATCGACCGGGCGAGCGCAGCGTCAGCCCGCGTTCCGAGCTGGTCGTGGCCATCGCCACGCCCCATCCCTTGCCGACCTCGCCGAGCACCATGTCGTCGGGCACGAAGGCGTTGTCGAAAAACACTTCGGCGAATCCCTCGTCGCCATCGAGGCGCCCGAAGCCGCGCACTGTCACACCCTCGGTGTCGAGCGGCACCATCAGGTACGTCAGACCGTGGTGTCGAACCGACTCGGGATCGGTACGGAACAGGCCGAACAGGTGCGTGCAGAACGCACCCCGGGTCGTCCACGTCTTCTGCCCGGTGAGTCGCCAACCGCCTGCTGCGTCGTCGCGCACCGCCTTCGACGTCAGCCCCGCGAGGTCGGATCCGGCGTTCGGCTCGGACCACCCCTGGCACCACAGGTCCTGCGCAGCGGCCATGCGGGGCAGGAACCGGTCCTTCTGATCCAGCGTGCCGAACTCGAAGATCGTCGGTGCCAGCAGGAAGATGCCGTTCTGCGTGACGCGCTGCGGCGCACCCACCCGGTAATACTCCTCCTCGAAGATCAGCCACTGCCACAGCGACGCATCGCGACCGCCGTACTCGGAAGGCCAGCTCACGACCGCCCAACGATGCTCGAACAGAAGGCGTTCCCACTCGAGGTGCAGCGCGAAACCCTCGGCGGTGTCGCCCGAGGGATATGGCGGATTCGGCGCGTTGGCCTCGAGCCACTCCCGGCACTCGGCGCGGAACGCGTGCTCCTCCGGGGTCCAGGTCAGGTCCACGCGGAAAGTCTGACGCCCCGTCAGAAGTGGGGCCAATCAGCCGAAGTCAGCCAGCAGGTCCGCCAGGACATCGGCGACCTCGTCGATGTCGACCGCGGGATCGTCGAAACGACGCAGCTCGCGATAGGTGCGATCACGTCCGGCGGGTTCGACGAACCAGTGGCGCAACCGCTCGGCGATGACCGCCGACAACATCGCCGGCATCGACGCGAGCCCACTGCCCATCCTCGAACCGAACAACACCAGCAGCCGACCGATGTCGTACAGGTCAGACGCCCGCTTCTCGGCCCTCGTCGAGGCGCGGAGCGGAATGGTCGTCGCCTTCATCGCCACGAGGCCCGACGGAATCCCTACCATCCGGCTCGACGCCTCGGCGAGCGGGACGCCGTGCTCGTCGACGACGACGATGTCCATCGGCGCCGCCGAGTCGTGTGCCCAGGTGTGCGCCACCACGTTGAACTCGAGGTCGCTCACGTCGCCGGCTGCGACGAGGAGCGCGGCCAGCTCGTCGGCATCAGACGGGGAGACGTCGATCACGTCGAGTTCGAGGTCGTTCGCGAACGTGTACTGCCCTCCCCCGGGCGCGGTCATCGCCAGGTGCGACAACACGTCGTGCTGGCCGGTCAACCCACGCGTCACCGCGTCGAGATCCACCGTCGCGCGGTAGGGCGTGCCGACGCGGCACATCACCGCGAGCCCTCCGATCAGCCGCAACTCGGTAGGGAGCGACGCCAACACCTCGACGGCGCGGTGTGTCGTGCCGCCGGGGCGACCCGACAGGACGACGGTGACGACGTCGCCGCTCATGCCTCAGCGCCCGGGACGATCCCCCAGGCCTGCACGATCTCGCGTCCCCGCGACGGGTCGGACGCGAGACGGAGCGCGCAGACGATCGGATCCGCGATGCGCCAGGGATGCTCGGCGGTGGGTTCGAACCCGTCGAGCACGGGGAGCCACCGCACCGGCGCGACCCTCACGAAACACTGCGACGGTTGGGAGCGGTCGACGAGCGACTTGAGTCGTCGAAGCGCCGCGTTGTCGGCGACGTAGCAACGCGGCGCGAGGTTGCCGGCCGCGGCGATGCGCGCGCCGCCGAGCGTCGCCGCCCGTTCGTCGACGCGGATGAGTTCACCCGGCGCAGCGCGTTCGGCCACCGCCGCGATCGGCGCCGCCAGTCCGATCCACTCGTCGTCAGGCCAACGCGCCACGGTCTCCCAGAACAGGTCGGGCATGAGGGGACGGCGAGTCGACGGGCCGACGAGTCCCATCTCGATGAGCCGAGCGATCAACTCGTGGACACTGCCGGTGCTCCGACCGATGTCGGCTGCGACGCGCCGAGGCGAGACGGGGTCATCGGGGTGGCACATCGCGTGCAGCACCACCTCGAATCCGACCGTCGTCCAGACGTTGCGCGACCGGCCGTCGAGATCGCCCCGATCGGCAGCGAACGGCGCCTCGACGCGGATGCCGGGTTGCCAGAGCCTGAGATGGCCGCGGCGGTCGAGCCAACTCCATCCGGCGCGGCGCAGCACATCACGTCCGGCGTCGCTGATGCGGTCGGCCACCACGAGTGCCGGGCCGGGTTCGGTGTCGACCAGCCGTTCGAGCTCGGCAGGGTGCGGGTGGGCCCGCACCATCATCGGCAACGAGATCCGAGCGCCGTCGACGCACAAGGCCGACCCGTCGACGACCGCGTCGACCCCCAGTTCGGCCAATGCCGCGGTCAGCTCGTCGCGCGAGGTGCGGTCGGTCGAATCGGTCCGCTGGCTCGAATCGGAGGGGGTCATCCACCCAGGCTACCCGTTTCTGGTTCGTGACGTCACGAACACCGAACGATAATCTCCGTTCGTGACGTCACGAACGCTGAACGGCCCGGGCTATTGAACTCCAGCGAGGCCGGCCAGCACATCGCGGGCCTCCGACATCATCTGATCCAGCAGTTCGCTGACACTGGGCAGCTCGTCGATCACCCCGACGACCTGGCCGGTCGGCAGGATGCCCACCTCGAGGCGGCCGTCGACCATCGACGCCTTCGTCATCATCGGCGCATTCGCAGCGAGCGCCATCTGGGCCCAGCTGAGCTCCTGGTCCTTCTTCATGGCGAGACCCGTCTTCAACAGCGCGACCGGCGACGTGCCGCTCTGGCGAGCGAACCGCAGCGCGTTGACGGCGGCTCTCGGGAAGCGGGTCAGCCCCGGCGCCTTCTCGAGCGCGTCGATCATCTCGGTGCGGATCACCCGCTGTGGCGCGCCGTCGATCGCCTCGGTCACGACCGTGCCGGTGACCGGTGTCGCCAGGTAGATCGACTTCACGTTCTCGGGCACGTGCGACTCGCGGGTCAGCAGGAAGCGCGTCCCCATCGCGATGCCGTCGGCGCCGTACGCCAGCGCCGCGACGAGACCACGACCGTCGAAGAACCCGCCCGCGCCGAGTACGACGACGTCGGAACCCGCGACCGCATCGACGACCTGCGGCAGCAACAGACTCGTCGGCGTCGAACCGGTGTGTCCCCCACCCTCGCCGCCCTGCGCGATGAGCGCCTTCACGCCGATGCCCGCCATCTTCTCCGCGTGGCGCTTCGCACCGACGGTGACGATGCTCGTGATGCCCGCCTCGTTGAGTCGGTCGACCACCTCGGCACGCGGCGCGCCGGCGAACGACGCGACCGGCACCCGCTCGCGCACCATCAGGTCGATACGGGCGACGATGTCGGGTTGGTTCGGGAGCAGGTTCACGCCGAACGGGTTCGACGTGCGCGACTTCACTTTCGCGATCGCCGCCGCGAGCTCGTCGAGTGTCATCGTCGCCGACGCGAGGATGCCCAGTCCGCCCGCCTCAGCGGTCGCCGCGGTCAACCTCGCGCCTGACACCCACCCCATGCCCGTCTGCACGATCGGCACGGCGACTCCGAAGAGTTCGCAGGCGCGCGTGTGCAGGCGATCGGCACCGCCGTCAGCCATTCGGAACTTCCTTCTCACGAAGTCCCCGCGGGTCGATGACGTCGCGGATCAGCGCCAGCTCGGCGTCGGTCGGCAGCCGGCTGGTCGGCACGTCGTCGCCGATGGCGAGCTCGAACCCGGTGGCCGCGACGACCTCGTCGACCGTTACGCCCGGGTGCACCGAGCGCAACCGCATCCGGTTGTCGGGCGTCTCGAAGTCGAGCACCGCGAGGTTGGTCACGACGCGGCGGATCTCGTGGAAGCGCGCCGCGACGGGCCCCAGCTCGAGCGCCCGGTCGTATCCGATGCCGCACACCACGTCGACCGCGGCGACCAGCACCTTCGGCCCGTGGTTCGGTACCCAGTACGACGTCGTGTGGTTGATCGTGTTGCCCGGCGCGCCACGGAAGCCCAGGAGCTGTGCGCGCGGCTTATGCCAATCGCCGATGCAGGCGATGTTCTGGTTGCCCCACATGTCGACCTGCGTCGCACCCATCATCACGTGGCGACGGCCGTTCCACAGCACCTGGAACATCTGCGGGTACGGGTTCCACGCTTCGAGCACCGCGTCGGCAGGGTCGGCTCCGGGCGGCAGGGCGTTCGCCGCGAACCCGGCGAACCCGTCGGTCATCACCAGGTCGTGCTCGAAGCTCTCGCGGGCCAGTCGTCCTCCGACCATCGGGATCGTGCCGATCGGATTGCACAGGCGCTCGCCGTCGCCGCGGAACGTCTCGGCCACTGCCACGCAGCACACCTCGGCTCTCGTCACCTCGGTCGTCGTGTCAGTGCTCATGACGCCACCCCCACGAGGCGCTGGTACTCGTCCTCGCTCACGTCGAGGTACTTCGCACGGAACTCGTCCCAGGCTTCGTCGGATGCTGCCGTCGCGGCGTACTCCTTCTGGAACGCCTCGGCGCGCCCGTAGTCGGGAAGGCACTCGGTGAAGTGCGCGCCGCCGGGTCGTTCGATCACGCCGGTCGTCATCAGCCGTGAGATGCGTTGTGTGTGGAACGAGCCGTGGCGACCGAACTCTTCTGTGGGAATGATCGCCTCACAGCTCATGAAGCACTCCTTCGCCGCCATCGCCATGACGTCATCCATGTAGAGGTCGGAGTTGAGGAACTGACCGTTGCCGCCGCGATCCGCGCGGTTCATGTGGATGAGCGCCACGTCGAGCTCGATCGCCGGCACCGCGACGAGCTCTTCGGGCGCAGCACCGTCGGGACCGTCGTACGGCGACGTCACCATGCGGATCTCGGGCATCACTCGCAGCAGGTCGGAGCCCATCCCGGCACGACACGGCAGGAACGGCACACGCCATGCGGCCGCCTGCAACCCGAGGAGCAGCATGCCCTCGTCGAGCTCCATTGCCTCGACCGAAGCGTTCTGTCGGGCCACACGGAAATGCGGCTCGAGCGGGATCGAGTCGAGCGACACGAA
Organism: Acidimicrobiaceae bacterium; assembly: GCA_043734285.1. Lineage (GTDB taxonomy): Bacteria > Actinomycetota > Acidimicrobiia > Acidimicrobiales > Microtrichaceae > JAYTFP01. Next base: position 7,590 of record JAYTFP010000091.1, on the reverse strand, counting down.
TCCGTAGATCGCCTTGCGAACCTTGCCGGCACGGCAGAGCAACCCGATGTCGGGTCCGCCGTAACTCACGATCGTCAGATCGGTCAGGTCGGAGCGCAAGATCTCGCGCACCAGCGACATCGGCTTGCGCCGCGAGCCCCACCCGCCGATGCCGATCGTCATGCCGCTGCGGAGTCCGGCGACGACCTCGGCCTCGGTCGTGCGTTTGTCGGGAATGGCCATGCAGCAGGTCCTCCGGAGCAGGCGGGAAATCGGACGGGATCAGAAATCTGACGGTCCGTCAGGATTCTCAGACGGTAGACGTGCCCGCGAGCCGGAGTCGAGTGCGGCATAGGCTTGCGAACCGCTCCACCGGAGGTTCCGTGTCCCGTCGTCGATCCGCCGCACCCACCGTGTTCGTCGCGGCGGCGCTGATGGTCATGCTCGCAGCGTGTGGCAGCGACGCGAAGAAGGCCACGGCGACGACGACCTCCACCACGTCGTCGACGACAACCAGCTCCGTGACAGGCACCACCGACACCCCGCTGTCGACGACGTCGACGACCAGCACGACCGCAGGCGCTGCGAATCCGAACGCTGGGGCGACGACGACCACGGTCGACCCGTCCACGCAGACCCTCAGCGACGAGGAATTCGCGGCGAGGGCCAAGGCGGCGAGCGACCGGCTCGACGCCGCGGGCACGGACCTGTGCGCGGTGATGCACGCCACCGGCCATCTGCCGAGGGCTGCCAACGCGGCGCAGGAGCGGATCCACGTCGCGTTCGTGGTGCGGGAGTACACCGCGTTGGCCAACGCCCTCCCACCCGCTGACAAGGCCAGCGCGGATGTCGTCCGCTCGACCCTGACTGCGGTGGTCGCCGAAGCCGAGGCGCAGAACTACGAACCGTCGAAGCTCGGCGAGGAGCCGAAGGCCATCCAGAACAAGGCCTTCACCGACGCGGTGCACACGATCGTCAACGAGACGAACGCCTGCCCATCCACCTGAGCCTGCGACGCCAGGCGGCAGGCTCCATCGAGACAGTGTCCTTCCAGGCGAAGCCCGTAACTGCTCGGCGAAGCCGAGCAGTTACGGTGGTGCCAATGCCCTCACCCAGAATCCCGCTCACTGCGCTCGTGTCCATCGCGGTCGTGCTCGTCGGCGGTTGCGGCACTGACGCGAAGAAGTCGACCGCGAAGTCAACGTCAGCGTCGACGACGACGACGGCCGCCGGGCCATCGGCGACGGCCGGCCCGGCCACCACCACCACGACCGCGACGACCACCACCGTCAGCCCCGCGGCCACCACGACCCGCGTGACGCTGCCGCCGGTCGACGACAACACGTTCGACGGGACGATCAACAAGGTGAACGCGGCGCTCGATGCGGCCGGCACCGACACCTGCAAGATCATCGCGGCGCTGCCGAACAACTTCCCCAGCGCGGGAACCGTCGCTCAGGCGAAGCAGCAGATCGCGCTCATGTCACGCCTGTTCGCGGCGCTCGGCAACTCGTTGCCCGCTGAGCAGAAGCTGGACGCCGACGCGCTGAAGGCCGCCGCGACGTCGGTCACCGACGAGGCGACTGCGTTGAAGTTCGACCCGAAGTTGATCCTCGACGGCTCGAGGCTGACCACGTTCCAGGGCCACCCATTCGGCACGGCGATGAAGGACGTCAGCGAAGCCTGCGCGAAGAAGTAGAGGTTCTGCCCTACTTCGTGAAGGTCGCGTCGCGTTTCTCGACGAACGCGTCACGCGCCTCGTCGGAGACGCCGGTGAGGTTCAGCTCGAAGGTGAACCCCTGCTCGAAGCGGTAGCTCCGCTTCACGTCGACCGGGTCGATCGCGTTGAGACATTCCTTCGCACGACGGATCACGAGGCGCGACTTGGTGCAGATCACGTCGGCGATCTCGAGGGCGGCGGCGCGCAGCTCGTCGCGCGGCACGACGCGGGCGACCGAGCCGTACGCGGCCAGCACCGACACGTCGACCGGCTCGGCGGTGAACACCATCTCGCGCATCTTGTGCTGCGGCACGAGGCGAGCGAGGTGCGTCGCGGCGCCCAGCGCTCCCTGGTTGACCTCCGGCAGACCGAATCGGGTGCCCTCAGCGGCGACGATGATGTCGGCATTGCCGACGAGTCCGATCCCGCCACCGAGGCAGAAGTCGTGGACCGCGGCGATCACCGGCACCTCGCACTCGTACACCGCTGCAAAAGCCGCGTAACAGCCCTTGTTCGCGCCGACCAGCGCGTCGAATCCCTCGGTCGTCTGCATCTCCTTGATGTCGACCCCGGCGTTGAAGCCCTTGCCCTCGGCGCGCAGCACGACGGCGCCGACTTCGGGATCACGGCCCGCGGCGAGGATCACCTCGGCAAGCTCGAACCACCCCGCGACCGTCAGCGCGTTCACGGGCGGGTTCGCCATGACCACCTCGGCTATGCCGTCGGTGATGGTGCAGGTGATCGCCACGATGGTTCTCCTCGGTCGATGCTGTCGGCGTCAGAGGGTAATCGCGACCGCTACCGTGCCTGCCATGGACGACCCACGGCTCGACGTCGGCGGCAAGACGGTGCTCGTCACCGGCGGCACCAAGGGCATCGGGCGAACCCTGTGCGAGCGCTTCCTGCGGGCAGGCGCCGAGGTCCTCACCTGTGGACGGAACGAGCCCGACGAGCTCGCCACGGTGGATGGGCGCACGGCCGAGTTCATGGTGTGCGATGTCCGTGAGATCGACCAGATCGACGCGCTCGTCGGTCGCGCCGAGTCACTGTGGGGACATCTCGACGTGCTCGTGAACAACGCCGGTGGCAGCCCCAACGTCGACGCGGCGACCGCCTCGCCACGCTTCAGCGAGTCGATCATCCGCCTGAACCTGCTCGCACCGCTGCATCTCGCGCAGCGCGCGAACACAACGATGCAGACGCAGGTCGACGGTGGCGTGATCATCAACATCGCCTCGGTGTCGGGCACGCGGCCGTCGCCCGGAACCGCGGCCTACGGTGCCGCGAAGGCAGGTGTGTTGAACCTCACGCAGTCGCTCGCCGTCGAGTGGGCGCCGAAGGTTCGGGTCAATGCGGTGATCTGCGGACTCATCGAGACCGAGCAGGCCGATCTGCACTACGGCGATGCCGCGGGAGTGGCCGCCGTCGCCGCCACCGTCCCGTTGGGCCGAATGGGCACGCCCGACGACGTGGCCGACGCGTGCCTGTTCCTCGCGTCGCCGATGTCGGCCTACATGAGCGGTGCGAGCCTCCTGTTGCACGGCGGGGGCGAGCGTCCCGCGTTCCTCGCTGCGTCGGACGCCGACTGATCGCCCGCTGGGCACACACCGAGCGGGTCCGCGGGATCGACGCGGCACCCTCCTAACGTTGGCCTGTGCGTCGCATCCTTCTTCTCGTTGGACTGCCGCTGCTCCTGCTCGTGATCTGGAAGGTCGAGACCTCGCCGGATTCGTCCACGAGTGCGACCGTCGACATCGACACCAACAAGGTGAGCGAGCTCCGCACCGCGGTCATCAGCCGCCTTGCGGGGGTCGGTGCGCTGAAGGTCGGCGAAGACACGAGCTTCGACGACGGCAACTCGTCGTTGGTCTTCAAGATCCCCACGGCACGCCTCGAGGAGGCGCTCAGCGAGCTCGATGCCGTCGGTGGTCAGGTCACGGGTCAGCGGATCGATCTCACCGCCGCTGATTCGAGCGCGCAGAGCGTGGGCGATCAGGTCCGCGGACTGTCGGGATGTATTTCGAAGGCAGCGGGCGGATTGGCGACATCGAACAAGAGCACGCGTGACGCGCTCTCCGACTGCGAGACCCAGGTGCGAAAGGTCAGCTCGTCGCTCGACAGCGCGACGACCGACCTCACGTCGACACAGCTGCGCGTCAACCTGCACGCGCACGACCCGATCACCTGGTGGCTCACGTTGGCCGTCGCGTTCTTCATCGCCGCGCTGCTGGTGATGGGCATCACGACGTGGCGATCGATCCGGCGAGATCGCGCGATCGACCTGAGTGACGAGCCCGAGCCGTCGCGTGACGAGCTGTACCTACGTCGGAACTGAGACGCTCGGCCGACGCTGTCTGATCAGCCGAGTCGGTAGCGCTGCAACTGGGCTACGAGGTCGTCCATCATGCCGCGTTCGGGAGCGAACACCGCGAGCGAGCGAGCGGTCGTGAGCCAGCTCATCACCGACGGCTCGCGTGTCGACGCAGCCGTCACGACGGCATCGTGATCCTCCCAGTCGACGGCGGGTTCGTCGAGGAACGCGACCATGTCACAGGCCGTCCACGAGGTCGTCACGTCGACGAGTCGCTCGATGAGCCCCTCGTCTCGGGCGCGGCGGCGCACGAGGTCGTCGAGACGATGACGGCGAGCGTCGCGATCGGGGGGAGGCACGAAGACCATCCGGTCGATGCGGCCCGCCCCGAACGCCCATTCGGGCAGCGACCAGGGACGATGCGACGTGGCGACGACGAACGGTGCCACAGGCTCGGCCCCGGCGGTCTCGAACACGCGAGCGGCCACGTCGGGACCGGTCGAGGCAAGCGCGTCGAGATCCTCGACAAGGTGGACCGGCACCGATTCGGCGAGCTGCTCGGCGAGCAGGCGGGCGATGAAGCCGACGCCGCATCCCGGGGGCCCGTGCAGGAGGACGCCGCTGGGCGGGCTCACGGCCTGATCGCCGGCGGCGGCGCCGAGGAGCGGGGCGACCACCGTGCGGGCGAGGCGGTGCTTGACCTGCCACATGCCGATCACATTGGGGAGAACGTCATTCTCGAGCCGGGATTCGACTGCATTCGAGGGGCCGTTCGGGCGCATCCGATCACGCTATGGGCGCCCGGCGGCGTTGCCGTGGGCCCGCACGAGAATGGGTCGAACGACCTAGGATCGGTAAGCTGACGACCCGTCAGATCCAATCTTTCGGCGGCGGAGGCAGGCGATGGCCAAGACGAGGGTGGCGGCGATCGAGGGGTGGTTCACGCTCGACGACGAACCGCACCTGATCGGAACGCGGTGCGCCGAGAGCGGCACGTATTTCTTCCCGCCCGAGACGACGATGTCGCGGGCACCGGGATTCGCCGACTCAGAGTTGGTTCCAGTCGAACTCAGCCGAACCGGCAAGGTGTGGAGCTTCACGAACGCCGGCTACCAGCCGCCCGAGCCGTTCATCGCGCAGACCGATCCGTACGTGCCGTTCTGCATCGCGGCGGTCGAGTTGGCCGAGGAGCAACTGGTCGTGCTCGGCCAGTGCGTCGACGGGGTCACGGTCGACGATCTTCGTCTCGGACTCGAGATGGAGCTGGTGCTCGACACGTTGTACAGCGACGACGAGCACGATCACGTCGTGTGGAAGTGGCAGCCGATCGGCTGGAACGAGAAGGGCGCGGCGTGATGGTCGACGACATCGCCATCATCGGCGCAGGCATGCATCCATGGGGCAAGTGGGGTCGCAACTTCGTCGAGTACGGCGTCGCCGCGATCCGCGAAGCACTCGCCGACGCCGCAGTCGACTACCGCGACATCCAGTTCGTCGCCGGCGCCGACACGATGCGCAACGGCTACCCCGGCTACGTCGCCGGCGCGACGTTCGCGCAGGCGATGGGTTGGACGGGCATCTCCGTCACCTCGGCCTACGGCGCGTGCGCGTCAGGCGCAATGGCGATCGACGCGGCGCGCCAGCGGATCCTCTCGGGCATGTGCGACGTGGCGCTCGTCGTCGGCGCCGACACGACGCCGAAGGGCTTCCTCGCGCCGAACAAGGGCGAGCGTCAGGACGATCCCGACTGGCTGCGCTTCCGCCTGCTCGGCGCGACGAACCCGACGTACTTCGCGCTCGCGGCGCGACGCCGGGTCGAGCTGTACGGCGCGACACAGGACGACTTCGCCGCGGTCAAGGTCAAGAACGCGTCGCACGGCATCGACAACCCCAAGGCGCGTTATCGCAAGACGTACACGGCCGAAGAGGTCATGGCCTCGCCGATGGTCGCCGACCCGCTGCGCCTGCTGCACATCTGCGCGACGAGCGACGGCGGCGCCGCGGTCGTGCTGGCGTCGATGGAGTGGGCGAAGGCGCACGGCCACGCGGACCCCGTTCGCATCAAGGCCGTCGCGACGACCACACCGACGTTTCCGAACACGATCATCGAGATGCCGAACTTCTCCTCCGATTCCTCGGCAGGACTCGCCGCGCCGGCCCGCACGTTCAAGCAGGCGATCGGCGACGCCGCCTACGAGCAGGCCGGCATCGGACCCGACGACATCGACGTCGCCGAGGTCTACGACCTGTCCGCGGCGCTCGAGCTCGACTGGTACGAAGACCTGGGCTTCTGCAAGACCGGTGAGGCCGAACACATGCTGCGCGACGGCTCGACCACCCTCGGCGGACGCCTACCAGTCAACCCGTCGGGCGGACTCGCCTGCTTCGGCGAGGCGGTCCCGGCGCAGGCGATCGCGCAGGTGTGCGAGCTCACCTGGCAGCTCCGTGGCCAGGCGGTCGGCCGTCAGGTCGAGGGCGCACGCGCCGGCATCACCGCGAACCAGGGCCTGTTCGGCCACGGTTCGAGCGTCATCGTCGCCCGCTGACCAATCCGGCCGCTGAATCGCCAGCCGCGGGCCACCCGAGGAGGCGGCTGTCCGGTGCGCCCAGCGTTCGATTCCGCCGCCTGCTCGCTACTGCACGGGGCAACATGAAGCGCAACTCTCACCGGGGAGGTGGCCTCGTGGCCCTGTTCAGGAAGAAGGCAACAGGCGATCAGGCGGCACCGTCAGCGCCGCCGATGTCGAGCCAGAAGGCACACGACGGCGTCACCGGTGGAAACTCCGCAGTTGTCGAGGCGATGCGCAACGTTGGAATCCACGACACCAGCGAGAGGCGAGCACTGCTGTTTCAGCTGCTGCTCGAATCGACGCTCCTCGCTGCAAGCCCCACGGTCGAGACCGAACGGTCGTGGACTGCACAAAAGGGCGACCACCTCTCGCTTGTCACAACATCAGATCAAGACGGCACGGTCTTGCCTCTGTTCACGAGTGAGGCCTCGTTGTTGCGATGGATCCCGCAAGGAGGCGGATTCGTCTCACTGCCAGCGACCGCCCTCTTCGAGATGGCCGTCAACGCTGGCACAGAGAAGCTGGCTCTCGATCCCGGCTCCGAAACCTGGGGATGGATCACACGTCCGGAGATCGAGGCACTCGGCCGTGGTCGCCTCCCGATCACAACGCCGTCCGAATCCGCTTTCGCTGGTACCCGAACCGAGGTGGTCGCCGAGGCGACAGAGATGCGGTTTGGTCAACCGGCGACCCCTCCAACGCCAGAGGTGATTCAGGCGCTTCGTCAGGCCATGAATGCCGATGCTCGAATCGAGGAAGGCTTCGTGTTCCTGATGCAGCGGGGTTCGCTGCCCCCCGAGATGACCGTCGCACTCTGCCTCTCTCCCGGGCTTGATGAGCAGGCCTCGAGGAAGGCTGTTCAATCGCTCATCGCTTCGGTGACCCGCAGCAACAAGGCTGCCAGTCGCTGCTGTTCATTCGACCAGATGCTGACCTTCGATCGAGTCTCGCCAGCGGCTCGGGACTGCAGGTCTTCCAGCGATGAGGCCGGACGACTGCCGCGCGGCCGG
>JAYTFP010000090.1:0-2176 GCA_043734285.1 Acidimicrobiaceae bacterium | reverse complement strand
ACGTCGAACTCGGCGGCGACCTCGAGAAGGTTCTGAGTGCCCACGACGTTGGTCTTGAAGCCCTCTTCGGGGTACATCTCGAGCAGCGAGAGATGCTTGAGCGCCGCGGCGTGGAACACCACCGAGGGCCGGTGCTCCTCGAACACCTCGCGGAGGCGCTCGCGGTCGCGGATGCACGCCACGACCAAGGTGCGGGTGTCGAGCAGGCTGCGGCCCTCGATCGACATCTGCACGGCCTGGAGGGCCGACTCGTCACGATCCAGCATGACGACCGATTGCGGTGCGAAGCGGTGCAGCTGACGGCAGAGCTCGGAACCGATCGATCCGCCGGCGCCGGTGACGAGCACTCGCTTGCCAGTGAGGTAGTGCGCGACCGCGTCGATGTCGGTGTTGATCTCGCGGCGTCCGAGGAAGTCGGCCTCGGTCAGCGGACGGATGTCGCCGAGCTGGATGCCCGACCCGAAGAGATCACCGACGGGCGGCAGCACCAGCGTCTTGATGTCGGCGGCGTCGGCCAGCGCGACCAGCTCACGGATCAGCTCGCTCGACGCGCTCGGGATCGCGATGATCATCGTCGTGACGCCCAGGCGCTCGGCAACCGTGGCGATCTGCTCGCGTCCACCGCGGACACGAACCGACTTGATGCGCAGGTTGCGGAGATCGAGGTTGTCGTCGAGGAGCGCGACCGGGATGTACGGCGACTGCGAGTGCGACAGCATCGCCTGGATGATCTGCGATCCACCCTCGCCGGCACCGAACACGAGCACGCCTTCGGAATCGACCGCACCAGGGCGGCGGCTGCGCTCGAGGTAGAAGCGCCAAGCGAACCGACCCGAGCACATGCCCATGAAGGAGAGCGGACCGGCCATGATCGCCGCCGCGACCGGCACCGCGTGGCCGAGCACGAAGGCATCGAGCAGCGCGACCGACGCGGTCACCAAGACGACGGTCTCGACGAGGCCGAGTGCCTCTTCGAAGGTGGCGTAGCGCCACCGGTGGATGTAGAGACCCACCGCACGGCCGAGCCCGATCTGCGTCGCGGCGCCAACCACGGCGACGAGGGCGATCGGCCCTGCCTCGAGCTTCGCGAATGCGAACTCGTAACGCAGCATGGTCCCCAAGACCACTGCTGCCCCCCACATGAGTGCGTCGAAACTCGCCTGTAGCGCGAATCGTCGACGCACGAAAAGACCGTGATACACCGGCGCTTACCCTCCCAGCCACATCATCCGGCCCCCCGGACGACAAAGTAGGCACCTAGTGTCACTCGGACAGCCCATTCTTGGCAAGAGGAATGCGCGCCAAAAGCAGTAAATAGGCTTATGGGTACAGGAAGGAACCCGACCGAACTACGCGCAGAGGGGTGCAAAAGGTCCGCCGATGTGGTCCGCAGGGCGTATTGACCTTTCCAGTGCCACTGCACAGACTGGATCGACTGTTCCGGGAGGATCTCAATGTCAGAACGCGCCGTCGTGATCGGCCAGGGTTATGTGGGTTTGCCGGTGGCAATCCGCGCCGTCGAAACGGGTTTCGACGTCATCGGCTTCGAGCTCGACCCCAAGAAGGTCGCTGATCTCGCCGCGGGAACCTCCCACGTGGAGGACATCACCGCGGAGCGACTGGCGGCGGCGCTCGGGACGGGCCGCTACCGGCCCTCCGACGACATCGCCGATCTCGCCGACTTCGACTTCGCCGTCATCTCGGTCCCGACGCCGATGCGCGACGGCATGCCCGACCTCTCCTATATCGAGGTCGCCTGCGAGACCCTGGCGCCCTACGTGCGGGCCGGGTCCACTGTCATTCTCGAATCCACGACCTACCCGGGCACCACCGAGGAGTTGTCGGGACCGATCCTCGAGAAGGGGTCGGGCCTCACCGCCGGCGTCGATTTCCATCTGGGATACAGCCCCGAGCGCATCGACCCGGGCAACACCACCTATTCCCTCGAGAACACCCCGAAGGTCGTCTCCGGCGTGAATCCCGCCTCGCTCGAGCGGGTGAAGTACTTCTTCGACCTGCTCGTCGAGCGCACCGTGCCGGTCAGCGGCACCCGTGAGGCTGAACTCACCAAGCTGCTCGAGAACACGTTCCGCCACGTCAACATCGCCCTCGTCAACGAACTGGCGATGTTCGCGCACGACCTGGGCATCGACATCTGGGAGTCGATCGACGCCGC
>JAYTFP010000089.1:0-17263 GCA_043734285.1 Acidimicrobiaceae bacterium | reverse complement strand
TGTGGGGTTGTAGCCGGCCGATGTGGCGAAGACCGACGAGTCGGCGCAGAGCATGTTCTCGACGTCCCAGAAGCGGCCGTTGGGTCGCACGACGCTGCTGGCGGGATCGGCGCCCATCCGACACGTTCCCATGATGTGATAGCTGGCCGGCGCGATCCCCAACGGCGTGAGGTCGGCGTCGTCGCCCTGGGGGGGCGAGGTCGAGGTGATCGTCCACTCGGCGCCCGCGTCGCGCAGCACGCCCTCGAGGATCGGCGCGGCGTGCGCGGAGGCGACCAGTTCGTGCGCATGGGGCAGGTAGGTCACTCGTCCGGCCGGGAACCCCCAGGCATCCTTGACGGTCGGATCCAGGTCGATGCGGTTCGACGGCTGCGCGAGGTCTTCGCCCTGCATCGTGAATACCCAGAGCCGGTCGCGGATCGACGAGCCGCGCATCGACGCCCCGTGGTGGGCCCCGGCTCCGTAGATCAGGCTCTCCTGGATCGGCTGACCGGCGCCACCGTGCTCGACGAGTCCGCCGCGTACCCAGGGCAGTCCGGCGGCGCGCGCTGCGGCGCGTTGCGCCTCATCACCGACGATGTGGTCGTCGTGCGCGCCGGTCACCGATCGGCCACGCATGCCGTGCACCGAGAACGGGAAGGCGCCGACCGACAGCGTCTGGAAGTGGTACATCAGGTTGCGCCCGACCATCCCCGACGAGTTCGCGAGGCCCTGGCGCAGTAAGAGGCGCGGCGTCTCGAACGCGCCTGCGGCGAGCACGACGAATCGTGCCGTGACGCTGCACTCGTTGCGGTCGCGGTCGAGGTAGCGCACACCGGCGGCGCGGCGACCGCTGGCATCGAGCGCGATGTCGGTGACGTGGCTTTCCGGGCGCACCTCGCAGCGACCCGTGCGCAGCGCTCGGCGCAGCATCGCGACCGGGTCGCCCTTCGCCTCGATCGGGCAGCCGTACCAGCCGCAGAACCCGCAGTTGTTGCACGGCGGCCGCCCGTCGTAATCGCGCGAGTTCACGCCGGTCGGCGCCCGGTAGGGATGCAGCCCGGCGCGCTCGGCTGCGGCCATCGACAACACGGCGCCGAACATGTCGGGTCCGGGTTCCATCGGGAAGGGGCCGGAACGCCACGCGGCGAACGGGTTCGTGGCTTCGCCTGCGACGCCGACCGCTCGCTCGCCCTCCGCGTAGTACGGCTCGAGGTCGTCGTAGCCGATCGGCCAGTCGACGACGTCGGCACCCTCGACCGGCCCCAGTGCGGATCTCAGATGGAAGTCGTCTTCGCGAAAGCGCGGGAGCTTGCTGTCGGCGTGCACCCCGCCGCCTCCGACGGTCGTCGGCAACGCGTTGACGTGGCCGACCATGAGGCGATCGCCGTCGGCCTCACTGCGACGGAACGTCCGCGGCTCGACGAGCGGGTCGGGGCCGAGGAAGTGACGTTGGACGCACTTGACCTCGTCGTTCGAGAAGTGACCCATCGGACCGTACGGCGGCTCGAGTTCGAGCAGATGGTTGCGGCCCTTCTCGAGCACGATCACCGACCAGCCGGCCGCGGTGAGGGTGTCGGCGACCGTCGAACCCGCAGGTCCGGAGCCGACGATCACCGCATCGCAGTCGTGCACTCCGGTCGGAGCGAGCGGGCCGGTCATCGCGGCACGTCCGGGTTGGTGACCTCGTCGTCGGTCCAGCCGCGCGGTTGCACGTCACCGGCAAAACCGATCGCGGCCCACGCTGAGCCCTCGCGATTGCCGCCGTAGACGGGGTCGCCGTACAACGACTCGCAGGCGTGCGCGAACATCACCTCGCGCACTTCCGCGTCGAGCCGACCCGCGATCCGCCGGCGCTGTTCGGTACCGTCGATCTCGGCGAAGTCGTTGCCGAGCGCGGCAAGGCCGTCGCGGTACAGCTGCTGCCATCCGACGACCGCACCGTTGAACTCGCGTTCGGGCAGGCCCTGTGATCCTTCGATCCGCATGCGCCAGGCAAGCTCTTCGACGGCGCCGAGTTCGAGCCATCCGTCGAATCCCGCATCGCCGCCGTGACGGCCGCTGAACGGACCGCCGGCCCAGATCCGCGGCGGGTCGAACGAGAACGCGCCGAGCAGCAGGTCGACATAGTCGGCGGCGCCCGCCTCGCCGGCGCCGGGTGACGCCCCGTTGCGGGGGATCAATGAGTCGAACACGGCGTTCAGCGCGCGGTGCTCGTCGTCGGTCAACCAGATCGTCATCGGCTGCCACTCATCACGACAGCGCTCACGGCAGCGTCAGCTCATAGCTGGTGTGTGCGCCGAGGGTGAGGATCGCGCCCGGCGGAACGACGACCACAGTGAAGGGCTCTTCGACGAGCGCCGGTCCGTCGACGGACGCTCCGGGTCCGAGGATCACCCCGTCGATGATCGGCGTGTCGATCCACTCGGTGCCGAACCACACGGGGCGGCGACCCTTGATCGCTTCGGCCGCGTCGCTGACGGTGCCAAGTTGCGCGAGCAGCGGCGGCTTCACCGTGTGGCCCACCGCGGTCATGCGCACGCCGCGCACCGTGGGCTCCTGATTGCGGAAGGCGAAGCCCCGGTCGGCCTCGTGCTGATCGTGGAACCTCGCGGCGAGTTCCATGAGGCCGCTCTCGTTCTCGGCCCCGGCATCGGGAGCGGCGACGCTCATGTCGAAGTTCTGGCCTGCGTACGCCATCTGCACGTAGCGGTGACGCTCGATGGCCGACTCGGCAATGTCGGTCGGCGCCAGCTCGTCGGTCACCTCGGTGTCGAGTTCGTCGAGGAGTTCGTCGATGCGCGCCAGGTCGACCTGCGAGATCGGGCTGACCGCGCTGCGCGTCAGATCCACCTTGAAGTCGGAGACGAGCAGCCCCAAGGCGCTGAACGCCGGTGCGGCCTTGGGCACGATGACCCGATGGATCCCGAGTTCCGCGGCGATCGCCCAGGCGTGCACCGGCCCGTTGCCGCCGTACGCGATGAGAGCGAGACCGCGGGGATCGACCCCCGATCCAGCGAGCACGCGGCGGGTGGCGTTGGCCATGTTCGCGTTGACGATTCGCTCGATGCCCCACGCGGCCGTCACGACGTCGGTGCCGAGCGGCGTCGCCACGTCGATCTCGATCGCGCGGCGTGACGCCTCGACGTCGAGCGTCATCCGCCCTCCCGCGAATCCGGTTGCGGGGAGGTAGCCCAGGACCGCGTCGGCGTCGGTCACCGTCGCGTGGTCGCCGCCGCGGCCGTAGCAGGCCGGCCCGGGCGCCGAACCGGCCGATTCGGGCCCGACCAGCAGAGAGCCCTGGCGCACGCGGGCGAGCGATCCGCCACCCGCGCCGACGCACTGCACGTCGACCATCGGCATGCCGATGTAATAGCGGTACCGCCAGTTCCAGTCGGTGCTGATCTCAGGTTCGCCGTCGCGGACGAGACAGATGTCGAAGCTCGTGCCACCCATGTCGACGGCCACGAAGTCGGCGGTGTCGGCGGCGCGTGCCGCGGCGGCCGACCCCATGACGCCCCCGGTCGGCCCCGATCCGAGCAGCGCGACGGCGCGTCGCGACACGGTTGCCGGGGGCATCACGCCACCGGTCGACGCCATGATGAGCAGCTCGCCTGCGTAGCCCGCGTCGCGCAGCCGCTCGCCGAGACGCCGCACGTAGGTCGACACCCGCGGCGCCACGTAGGCGTTCACCAGCGTCGTCGACGTGCGCTCGAACTCGGGGCCACGCGGCATGACCTCGTGACTGAGCGAGATGTGCCCGACCTGCGGGAACTCTTCGAGGATCAGCTCGCGGGCGCGGCGCTCGTGCGCCGGATTCACGAAGCTGAAGAGGAACATGACGGCGATCGACTCGGCGCCGAGCTGGCGCAGACGTCGGATGCCCGCGCGAACCGCCTCTTCATCGAGGGCCATGAGCACGTTGCCCTCGAAGTCGAGGCGTTCGGGGATCGCGATGCGCGATCGGCGGCGCGCGATCGCGAACGGGGCGGGATACGCAGGGTCCCAGATCTGCTCCTTGTGGACTCGTCGCATCTCGATCTCGTCGCGGTGACCCTCGGTGACGAGCAGGCCGACCGCAGCGCCGCTCTGCTCGATCATCGTGTTGTCGGCGGTCGTCGTGCCGTGGACCACCGTGTCGACCGCAGCGCAGAACGCGTCGAGATCGAGCTCGAAGCGCGTCGCGAGCTGCGCGAGTCCGGTCATCACGCCGACCGACTGGTCGTCGAGTGTCGACGGGGTCTTGTCGAGCACGACCGAGCCGTCGGGCGTCACGCAGATCAGGTCGGTGAACGTGCCTCCCACGTCGACCCCGATGCGATACCCCATGACCGGCTGTCTCCCTCGCAGACCTCGTTCGCCAACCTGACGTTTGCGTCAGGAACTGTAGCGGGGGGTCGATGACGGGAGTGCGGTCACGTTGCCGCGTGCGAGCAGCAGGATGATCAGTGCGCCCAGAGTGCGCTCGACGCGATGTCGAGGCAGTCGCTGCGACCGGTCAGGTAGTAGTCGTCGTGACCGGGATCGAGCTGCAGGTTGAGCCAATCGCGGGGACTGCTACCCCAGTAGAGGACGTCGCGGGGGTCGTCGGTGATGTGGCCCGACACGCCCTCGTGCGGAGCACAGCTCGGCACCGCCCCGAGCGCGTGGGTCAGCTCGTGGCCCGCGAGGTACGTCGCGCCATACGGCCACGCCGAGGTGGCCGAGGGATGGATGTTGCACGCCGACATCCACAGGATCGAGCTGATCGTGGTCGTGGACGCGTCGCTCCTGATCGCGGTGCGGCCGCACGCGAAGTCGGCGGTGCCGGCATCGATGTAGACGAGCAGCGCGAACGTCGCGCGTTCGACGGCGTCGCCGATCTCGACTTCGACCGCCGAGTAGGCGCTGGCCTCACCCATTGCCGTGAGCTGCGCAGTGGTTTCGGCGAGGGCGACGGTTCGGATGGAGAGCAGTCCGCCCTCGGTCGCGAACGACAGACCCGTGCCGCCGTGTTGCGCGGCGAACCAGGCGTTCACGGCCGGGATCTCGTTGCTGATCGCGGCGCCGATCGTCGAGCTCGCTGTCACGTCAGCGGGCACGGCGTAGACGACCTGGATCGTGGACGGCGTGGTCGGCGGAGGCTCAGGCGCCGGGATTGTCTCGACGGGAGGAGCGGTGGTCGTTGCGTGCGCGATCAGGTAGTTCGCAAGCGCTCGCTGCGCGGCGGCCTTGGTGATGGTCCGCACCCATCGCCCCTTTTTGCACTGCAGCACGTAGGTGCGGTCCTGCGCGTAGCCGTTGCCGCGGCAACGCTGTCCGGCCTTGGCGGTCTGGCACCCGGTCAGACCGAGGGCGACGAGCCCGAAGACGAGGACCGCGGCCGCGGTGCGTCGGCGCAACATTCAGCTGCGCCGCTCGGTGCGCAGCGCGGCGGTCGCGTCGTTGTCGATCTCGACCGTGAGGTCGGCCAATGAGCCGGTCAGGACGACGCCGTAGTCGCGCGAGGCGCCCTCGATCGACACAAACTCGTCGAGCACGTCGTCGAGCACGGCTCGCGGATCGCGGTCGAGCGGGTCACCCCATCCGCCGCCGCCGCCGTAGTCGTAACAGATGCGCTGTCCCTCGGCGATGGGGATCCAGTCGGCGCTGTGCTTGACGACGAACGGGTCGTCGGACCCCCAGCGGATCGTGAGCTGGTTGGGAGCACCCGATCCGCCGCCGGCGATGCCAGGCATGGGGTACCGCATGCCGACGACGTAGGTGTACACCTTGCCCTCGGCTCGGACTTCCTTCACGTAGTGGCTGCCGCAGAGACCCCGCCACTTGCCGGGCCCGCCCGAGTCGGTGCGGTAGTCGCGGCCCCACTGGATGTGCGGGTAGAGGCTCTCGTTGATCTCGGCGGTGGCCTTCCAGAGATTGCCGAACGCGGCGGCCTGACAGCCCCAGGCGTCCATGCCCTCAGCCGCGTTGCACCACCCGGCGTAGACCTCGGCCGAGTGGTCGGTGAACGACTTGCCGGTGCGTGGGTTGGTACCGACGATGACCGTCGGCATGCCCGTCTTGTAGACCTGCGGCACTGCCTTGTGCGGCAACACGTACTGCAGTGCGAGGGCGATCACCTCGCCCACCTCGGCACCGGGGTGATGGGTGCCGGCCGACACGGGCTGGTTCGGCGCGGGATTCAGCACGCAACCCTGTGGTACGACCAGCTCGATCGACTCGAAGAAGCCTTCGTTCTTGGGGATCTCGGGATCCATCATGGCGGCGATCTGCGCGACGGTGTAGCCCCGGGTGTTGCCGTACGTCGACCACGCCTGCAGCTCGGTGCGGGTGTCGGTGCCGGTGAAGTCGATCTTGAGGTGGTCGTGGGCGACGGTGATCGCCGCGTGCAGGTGCACGTCGGGGTTGCCGCGCGGGTCGTGGTCGACCCAGCAATCGGCCTCGTAGGTGCCGTCGGGCCACGCGGCGACCTCTTCACGGAACCGGCGCGCCGAGTAGTCGATCATGAAGTCGACCGAAGCCTCGACGGTGGCGACGCCCTGCGTGGCGATCATGTCGCCGAGTCGCTGCGCTCCGAGTTGCGCCGCACCGATCTGGGCGCGGATGTCGCCGACATAGTCGGGCAGGCGGTTGTTGACCTGGAGGGCGTAGAGGATGTCGCGCCGCTCGACACCGCGGTCGATCACCTTGACGACGGGCCAACGCACGCCCTCGCCCCAGATGTCGGTCGCGGTCACGTTGTAGCCACCGGGCACCGCGCCGCCGGTGTCGCCGTGATGGCACTGGATCGAGGCGATGAGCACCATCCGCCGCGTGCCGGTTGCCGCGTCGTCGGCGAAGACCGGCGCGAACACGTTGTAGTCCGGAAGGTGACCGCCACCGTGGTACGGATCGTTGGCCACGAAGACGTCGCCCTCGCGGAACTCGTCGACGCCGAGGAACTCGAGGGCGAACCGCACGGGCAGCGTCGACGTGAGCATGAACTGCGGGATCCCGACGCTCAGCGCGGCGAGCCGTCCGCGCGCGTCGAGCACCGTCGCGTTTCGCTCGTTCGACTGGTTGAGGATCGGGGTGGTCGCGGTGCGGCTCACGTAAGTGGCCATCTCGAAGCACACGGTCTCCATCCCGCCCCGCACGACCTCCGCGGTGACGGGATCGACGTCGCTCGCGGCACCACGTGGACGAGCCTTTGCCAGTTCGATCAGGTCGACGGCCATGGCCTCATCGTACTCCTCGAACTGACACGGACGTCAGGTGGGTCGGGGTCGCGTGGCCCTTGTGCCCTGGCGACGTTGCGGAGCACCCACCGTGCGGGCCAGACTCAAGGCGGTGGGGCAGCACCGCGAACCGCGGGCGCTCAGAAGGGGAACGAACCTGATGCGTACTCGTCTGTCGCGGGCGTTGATCGCGCTCGTCACCGTGGTCGCCGTCGCGTCGGCGTGCACACCGCCGCCGACCTCCACCGATACGAACCCACCGACCTGGGCGTCTGGCGCCGTCGTCACCGTCGGTGCAGTGACGGGTAGCTCCGTCTCGCTCAGTTGGCCGGCCGCGACCGACGACGTCGGCGTCGTTGCGTACCACCTCGCGACCGATGGCGGTGCGGCGACGGTGCTCGCCTCGTCGTTTCTCTCGTTCACGGTCACCGGGCTGACAGCCGGGCCGCATTCGTTCGTCGTCGAGGCGTACGACGCTGCCGGCAATCACGCCGCACTCCCCGCAGTCTCGGCGACCGTCCCGCTCGTCCCGACCCCTGCCATGTTGTCGTCTACGAACAACCACACGTGTGCGCTCGTTGCGGGCGTGCCGAAATGCTGGGGAGATCGGTTTGCCTTCGGGCTCAATGGGTCACCGTCGGCGGTGTCGACGCCCATCGCGATCGGCAGCATCAACGACGCCGTCGCGATCGCCGCGGGCTCCTCGCACTCCTGTGTCGTCCGGTCGGGCGGAGCGGTGGTGTGCTGGGGTGACAACAGCTCGGGACAGCTCGGAAACGGCACGACCACGACATCGTGGACGCCGGTCGCCGTCACCGGCATCACCAACGCGGTCGACGTGTCGGCGGGCTTCGCTACGACGTGTGTGGTGTTGTCGACCGGGCAGATCCGCTGCTGGGGCAGCAGCGCCCAGGGCAACCTGGGCAACGGCTCGACGACGTCATCGTCGAGCCCCGTCGCGGTCACCGGCGTCACGAACGCAGTCTCGGTGTCGGTCGGTCTGTTTTCGGTCTGCGCGTTGCTCGGTACCGGCGAAGCTCGGTGCTGGGGCACCAGCGGCAGCCTCGGCAACGGCACATCGGCGTCGAGCTCGATACCCGTCGCGGTCTCCGGGATTTCCACCGCGACCGACATCGGCGTCGGTGCCTCGTACGCGTGTGCGCGTCTCGCCGACAGCACGGTGCGATGCTGGGGTTCAGCCAACTACGGCCAGCTCGCGAATGGCACGGTGAGCACCACCTCGTTGTCGCCCGTCGCGATCGCCGGCCTGACCGACATTGCGTCGCTGGGGATCGGGAGCTGGCACGCGTGTGCCACTACGAATTCCGGTGGGGCCCGATGCTGGGGCCGCAACGGTTATGGCGAATCCGGCTCCGGTGCAGCCGGACCGCCACTCACCGCCCCGGCCTCGGTGAGCGGTGCGAGCGGCGCGACCGACATCGTGTCGGGATCCAACCACACCTGTGCCCGAATGGCCGGCCAGGTGCGTTGCTGGGGAACCAACGGCGATGGACAGCAGGGCACGGGAACCGAGGCGCAATCGGCCGCTCTGATCACTGTCCCCGGCCTGTCGTCGCCATCGACTGTGACCACAGGGTGGGCCCACTCGTGTGCGATCGTGAGCGCGGGCGCTGTGTCGTGCTGGGGCTACAACTACTACGGGCAAGCGGGCGGGACGACACAGTTCGCATGGACGCCGCAGCTTGTTCCTGGGATCACCGACGCGACCACTGTTGTTGCGGGGTACACGAGCACGTGCGCGATCCGGTCGGACGCGACTGTTTCGTGCTGGGGCGCCCTCGTCGGGACGGGCACGCCGACGGCCATCGCCGGTCTGTCAGGCGTGACGGCTCTCGACGTCGGTCGCGACGCGGCGTGCGCGGTCGTCGCTTCGGGCGTCGTCAAGTGCTGGGGAGCGAACGCCTACGGGCAGTTGGGGAACGCGACGACGACCGCGTCGTCCACCCCCGTCACGGTCAGCGGTATCACCGGTGCCACAGCCGTCCGCTCGGGCTACTTCCACGCGTGTGCAGTGGTCGCGGGTGGGGTGAAGTGCTGGGGGTCGGTCGGCGTGTCGTATGGGCTGCTGGGCAACGGAGTGACCGCGGGATCCTCGACACCCGTCCCGGTCTCCGGTCTCACCGGCGTCACGGCCTTGTCAGTGCAGTCTGAATCGACGTGCGCGGTCGCCGCGGGCGCGGTGAAGTGCTGGGGCCGCAACTACGACTATCAACTGGGCACTGGCAACTCGACGGATTCAGCCGTCCCCGTCGCGGTGAGCGGCATCTCGGGCGCGACGGACGTCTCGGGTGGAGTCAGCTTCCACTGCGCCGCGGTCGGCGGTGCAGTGAAGTGTTGGGGCTTCGGCGCCTTGGACTACGAGACGATCTTCGGGGTCGGCAACCTGCAGGGGCAACCGACTCCCGTGGCCATCCCCGGCGCGACCGGGGTCACCGTCCTCGGAGTCGGCGACTACGCCTCGCACGCCTGCGTCGTGGTGACGGGGCCTGCGGTCAAGTGCTGGGGCGGGGGCAGCCTCGGACAGATCGCGAATCCCAACGCCACGTCGTTCGTACCAGCCTCTGCCGTGCTGCTCTAACCTGACGCCGGCGTCAGGTTTTGGCGACGGCGTCGAGGAGTGACATGGACCTGCCCAAGATCATCAGCGTCGACGACCACGTGGTGGAGCCTCCGCACGTCTGGCAGCAGTGGTTGCCGGCGAAGTTCCGCGAGAAGGGCCCGCGGGTCGAGCGGGGCACGTTCGGTGAGTTCACGCACCAGACCGGCGCCAAGTACAACAACGTGATCGACCCCGACGGTCGGCCGGGCGACTACTGGGTGTTCGAGGACAAGCTGATCTACGTCCACAAGAAATTCGTCGCCATCCCGCTCGAGGCCACCCCCGACGGCGACATCTCCCGCTTCGACCGCACGGTCATGCGCATGGAGGCCATGACGTATGACGAGATGCGGCCCGGTTGCTACGACCGCGACGCCCGCGTCGCCGACTTCGAGCTGAACTGGGTCGACGGCTCGCTGCCCTTCCCGACGTTCCCTCGTTTCTGCGGTCAGACGTTCATGGAGGCCAGCGACCACGATCTCGGCCTTGCCTGCGTGCAGGCCTACAACGACTGGATGATCGACGAGTGGTGTGCCCCGTCGGGCGGCTACAACATTCCGCTCGGCATCATTCCGCTGTGGGATGTCGAGCTGGCCGTCACCGAGGTGAAGCGCATCGCTGCGAGGGGCGTCCACGCCATCGCCTTCTGCGAGATCCCGCCCCGTCTCGGTCTGCCCAGCATCCACACCGACTACTGGAACCCGATGTTCCAGGTCTGCGACGACGAACGGGTCACCATCTGCATGCACGTCGGGTCGTCGTCGACCATGCCCGCGGCGTCGCCCGACGCGCCCGAAGCGGTGGGCGGCACGTTGGCGTTCAACAACGCCATGGCGTCGATGGCCGACTGGCTCTTCTCGGGGAAGATGATCACGTTCCCCAATCTCAAGCTGGCGTACTCCGAGGGTCAGATCGGTTGGATCCCGTACGCGCTCGAGCGGGCCGACACCGTGTGGGAGCACCACGACGCGTGGATGCACACCCGCGACTTCATCCCCGAGCCGCCGTCATCGTACTACTGGGGCCGGATCTACGGCTGCTTCACCGCCGATCGCCACGGTCTCGCCAACCTCGACTCGGTGGGCCGCGACAACATCTGTTTCGAGACCGACTACCCGCACACCGACACCACCTGGCCCGACTCGCGCGCCTATGCCGAGAAAATGGTCGCCGACACGGGGCTCGACGACGAGATGGTCTACAAGGTCCTCCGCGGCAACGCGATCGAGATGCTCTCGCTCGACCGCACCTGAGCCGCTCGGACAACGTGTCGTGACAAACGAGCATGCGCCAGTCGCGGGGTGGTACCCCGATCCGGCGACCTCAGGTCTCCTCCGATTCTGGGATGGCGTGCAGTGGACCGACCACACGTCGGCGGCCCAGGCGCCTGCGCCCGCCGCGTGGGGCGCCCCGATGCAATCGGTGCCGGTGGTGACGACGGGCTATCAGACGTACGGTCAGCGCGGGCCCGCGACAGCCGAACGACCCGGCGTGCGCGGGCTGATGGCGGCTGGAGCCCTCACGGTCGTGTGGTGCGCGGTGTTGCTCATCGGTTTCAGCAGCGCCCGAGAACCCGTCATCGTCACGGGAGTGAACTGGGGGCTCCTCCTACTGCTTGCCGGCGGGAACCTGACGTGTCTCGTGATGATCCCCAAGCTGATCACGCAGCGCGGCAAGTTCCCCAGTCAGACCAATGGGGTGCTCGCCGTCCTGCTCGTGCTCGTCGTCTACGGCGCGTCGTGGGCCGTGCTGCTCGCGCATCCGCGCCTGTTCGGGATCCGCCTCACCTCACCGAGCATCTTCTTCATCTTCATGCTCGTCGCGGCGTACAAGAGCGCGGCCGACCCTCAATCGCAGCGGCGGCGACGCCGAAGGTAGCGCCGCGAGGTTCGCTCCTCAGGCGCCCCACATGTGTTCGCGCACGAAGGTGTAGACGCCACCGAAGTTGCGCGTCGCCCGCTCGGGCAGGTCGACCACGCCACCGAGCAGCGCCGCGCCCCACATGATCTGCGCGTTGTGCTCGACGACCAACGCCGAATGCAACGCGTCGTCGACCGACTTGCCGACGCACACCATGCCGTGATTCGCCATCAGCGCGGCCGAGCGATCGCCCAGCTTCGACGCGACCTCCTTCGCCAGGCTGTCGTGACCCGACTCGTGGTAGTCGCACACCGGCACGTCGCCACCGATGTAGGTGACGAACTCGTCGATCGCGGCGGGGATCGGCCGGTGTGCCACCGCGAACATCGATGCGAATTTCGCGTGGCAGTGCAGCACGCCACCGACCTCGGGGTGGGCAGCGAGCGTCATCAGGTGGAGCGGCTTCTCGCTCGTCGGTGAGCGGTCACCAGCGACCACTTCGCCGTCGAGCGTGATCTGCACGAGATCATCGAGCGTCATCTCGGAATAGGGGAGCGACGACGGCGTCATCACCACGGTTCCGTCGTCGACGCGGCCTGACACGTTGCCGGCGGTGCCCTCGACCAGACCCTTGGCATACATCGTCTGCGCCGCGGCGAGCACCGCGTGGCGCACCTCGTCGAGAGGACGGCCGTTCGGCTTGCGGTCGGCTGTGTCGCTCGTGCCGGCGTCACTCATGTCAGTACCTCGGGGTTGGCGCAGTGGAACGGCTTCTCGCCGCGGAGCACGCGGCCGATGTCGTCGGCGATCATCTGGGTGTGCGTCACCTCGGTGTCGAAGGTGGCGCCACCGATGTGCGGGGTCAGCACGACCTGGTCCATCTCGAGGAGCGGGTGGCCTTTCGGCAACTGCTCACCGTCGAAGTGGTCGAGACCCGCTCCGCCGAGGTGGCCGGAGCGGAGCGCGTCGACCAACGCGTCGACGTCGTGCAGTCCGGCGCGCGCTGCGTTGAGGAACACCGCGCCCGGCTTCATCGCGGCGAACTGCGCGGCGCCCATCATCTTCATCGTTTCTGGCGTCGGCGCCGCGTGCATCGACACGATGTCGGCCTCGCCCAGCATCGCTTCGAGCGAGTCGTGCGTCGCCTCGGGGCTGTACGGGTCGAACGAGATGACACGCATGCCGAGCCCCTCGAGCCGCCAACGCGTGGATCGTCCGACGGCGCCGAGCCCGATGAGGCCGGCCGTGCGCTCAGCCACCTGCCAGGCGCGGTAGCGCTGGTAGGGAATCGTTCCGTCGCGAAACACCTTGCGCTCGCGTACGTCGCGATCCGCGGGCAGCAGCCGGCGCGTGACCGCGAACAGCAACGCAATCGTCATCTCGGCGACGGCGTCGGCGTTGCGCCCCGGGGTGTGCACGACCGGGATGCCTCGCTCGGTTGCAGCGGCCACGTCGACGTTCGTGGGATCGCCGCGCGTCGAGCCGATCACCCGCAACGGCCGGTCGAGCACCGCGCCCTGCACGAAATCGGCCTCGCAGATCAGCACCGTCGCGCCGAGCGCATCGACCTGCTCGGCCAACTTCTCGCCGTCCCAGAGTCGGAGCGGTGACTGGTCGAGCCACGAGTCGAGGTGCACGTCGCACACCTCGCGCAACGTGTCGAGCCCGGGCCCGCGCAAGCTCGCGGTGACCAGCGCGATCGGGCGTTCGGACGAATTCGCGCGGCTACCTGACATGGGCGTCAGGGTAGTCGTAACGTGCGGGCCGACGAGGGGGGCAAGACAGATGTCGGATGCACAGGTGGCCACCGCAGACGCGGCGGAGGATCCCTTCGAGGAGTTCAACCGCGCCATGGGCGCGGACGGTGATGCAACGCCGTACCCGGGGTACGTCGACATCCGTCGCAGGGCGCCGATCCACCGCGACGGTGGTGCGATCGAGGACATGGGAGGACCGGGCGTGGACGCCCTCCAGCTCTTCACGGCCTACTCGTACGACGCGGTCCACGGTGTGCTGGGCAGCTCCGACTTCAGCTCCGCCGGCTACGCGCTCGTGATGGGCGAAGTGTTCGGCCACTCGATCCTCGAGATGGACGAGCCCGAGCACAAGGCGTACCGATCGATCCTGCAACAGGCGTTCACGCGCAAGGCGATGCAGCGATGGGAGGTCGAGCTGGTCCGCCCGCTCATCGACGAGATGATCGACGAGTTCATCGACGACAAGCGCGCCGATCTCGTCAAGCACCTGTTCTTTCCCTTCCCGGTCAGGGTGATCGCCGCGCTGCTCGGACTGCCGCCGGAAGACCTGCCCGAGTTCCACCGGCTCACCGTTGAACTCATCTCGGTGACCACGAACTGGGACCGTGCCGTGCGCGCTTCGGTCGCGCTGCGCGACTACCTGGCCGGCATCGTGGCCGAGCGTCGCGTGACCCCCGCCGACGACATGATCTCGGTGCTCGCGACAGCGGAGCAGGACGGGCAACGACTCACCGACGAGGACATCTACGCGTTCGTGCGACTGCTGCTTCCCGCGGGCGCGGAGACCACATACCGGTCATCGTCGAACCTTCTCTTCGGGCTGCTGTCGCACCCCGATCAGATGGCGGCGGTCATCGCCGATCGCGCGCTGCTGCCCGACGCGATCGAGGAGGGCATCCGATGGGAGCCGCCGCTCCTCATCATCGTGCGCACGGCTGCCCGCGACGTCGACGTGTGCGGGGTCACGATCCCCGCTGACGCAGCCGTGATCTGCAACCTCGGCTCGGCGAACCACGATGACGAGCGATGGGAACGTGCGGAGGAGTTCGACATCTTCCGTCCGCGGCTGCCGCACATCGGCTTCGCGTCCGGTCCTCACACGTGTCTCGGGATGCACCTCGCTCGAATGGAGACGACCGTCGTGATGGAGGCGCTGTTCGATCGGCTGCCCGGGCTGCGTTTCGATCCCGACGCGCCGGCGCCCTACATCTCGGGGCTCACCTTCCGGGCCCCGCCCGCGCTGCACCTCGCCTGGGACTGAGCCGCGACGCGACGAGGGGATCGACGCTCGGCCGATCCCCTCGGGTTCTGTCGATGGTCGAGTCTCAGCGGCAGTACCCGCCCGAGTATTCCCCGGGGTACAGCATGCTCCAGCCGTAGTAGTAGGTGAACTTGAGACACTTGTGGTCGGACTCTGCATTCATGGCGGTGTTGACGGTCCACCCGGCGTAGGCGACGCCGACCAGTCGCGCCGCCCAGTTCGGGATGAAGCCCGCGGCGACTCCGGCCCAGAAGCCATTGCGGGCGATGTACCGGGTCTCGGCCTTGTTGAGCGAGAGCGTGTATTTGGTCCACCCCGCGCTGCCGGTAGAGGCACTCGCGGGGGGTGCCGAGGTCGCGAGGCTGCCGATCGATACGACGATGGCCATGATGACCGCCGCTGTCACCAGCCGGACGCTCCGTGAGTGACTGACCGTGTCGAGGTTCTTGTGTGTCGCCATGTGTCTGTGCTCCTTCGAGATGCCCACCCGATGTGAGCTCGTGGAGACACTTTGTGGAGGCGCGCTTCAACACGGCCTCAACGACGCTGAAACGCGGTGTCGCCCGGCGCGACGCAGTCAGTCGGCGCGTGTGGAGCGGCGCAACAGCGCGATCAGCGCGCCGACGCCGACGACGAACAGCGCGAGGCCGACGTACTCGTAGGTGGTGTCGCCCGACATGAACGATCCGCCGAGCCAACCGATGCCCTGCGAGAACCACACGGCGCCGACGACGCAGAGAATCCCGGGGAGGAACATCTGCACCCGCATCGGGAGTTTGGAGCGGGACGGTCCGGGAGCCATCCGCCACCGTAACCCGCCCGTGTGCGGGTCAGCCGAGGACGCCGAACAGATGGAGGGCCGACAGCACGGCGACGTCGACCGCCGTGATCGCGAAGATCTCCGCGATCACGGTGCGTACCGGGGCATCGGGATCGAAGAAGCGGACGACCTTCGGCCGTCGTGTCATGTGGGCCAAGTCGTCGTGGTGGCTGACCACGGGGAGGTGTCCGTCGGGAGCGAACGTGTGCGCAAGGTCTTCGCCGTGTTCGTGTCCCCATGGATCGGTCATCGCCATCCGTCGCCTCCAGAGGGCCGTCGGGGTCGCGCCGCGGAGTACCGAGGCTCGCCGATCTCAAACCCCGTGACGAACGCGTTCCCTCAGGGAATGTTCTGCACGTTGATCGGGATGCCGATCGGATTCGTGTCGCCGTCGCCGAGCTGGCCCGTCGAGTTCAGGCCCCAGCAGAGCACCGAGCCGCCCGCGACGAGTGCACAGCTGTGCGAGTCGCCCACGGCCAGTGCGGTCGCCCCCGTGACGGCTGCGCCGACGTCGGTCGCGGTGAACGAATCGTCGGTCGATCCGTTGCCGAGCTCGCCGTCGCCGTTGAAGCCCCAGCACATCGCTTTCCCGACAGCGACGAGGACGCAGGTGTGAGCGAGCAGCGAGTGACTCGTGCCGATCGCCGTCGCACCCGTCACTACGGCCACGTCGATCGCGACGTTGGAGCCGTTGTTCGTGCCATCGCCCAGGGCGCCGAAGTTGTTGAGGCCCCAGCACTTGACCGCGCCGGCCGCGACGATGGCGCACGTGTAGCCGCCGCCGGCGCTGATCGCGGTCGCGCCCGCCACGTCGCCCACCTGGACCGCGGTCGAGGAGTTGACGAAGCTTGCGATCCCGAGCTGGCCGTAGACGTTCGATCCCCAGCACTTGACCGTGCCGTCGTCGATGAGCGCGCAGCTGTGTTGTCCGCCGGCGCTGATCGCGGTCGCACCGCTGACGTCGGCCACGTCGACCGCGGTGTTCGAGTCGGTCGTCGAGCCGTCGCCGAGCTGGCCCTTCGCGTTCGATCCCCAGCACTTCACAGCGCCGGCGGCGACGAGCGCGCAAGCGTGCGCGTCACCCACGGCGATCGAAGTGGCGCCGGTCACGGTCAGGACCGACACCGGAGTGATCGCGCCGACGTTGGTGCCGTTACCGAGCTGACCGTCGAGGTTGAGACCCCAGCAGCTCACGGTGCCGGTCGACGACAGCGAGCACGTGTCGGACTTCGATGCCGCGACAGCGGTCTGGCCGGTCAATCCCACGACCGCGAACGGTGTGGAAATGTCGCCGTAGCCCCCGAGGCCCAGCTGACCGTGCGTGTTGAATCCCCAGCACCGCACCTTGCCGGCGTCGACGACCGCGCACGAATGGGCGCCTCCGGCAGTGATCGCGGTCGCCGGACCGGCCGGGCCCGCCGACGGTGGTGCGGGCGGCACACATGCCGCGACGACGACGGCCAACACCGCAGCCAGCACGACACGCGCCCGGAAACTGACACCTGGGACACGGTCCATGGCCTACCTCCACTGCTACGAACGAAGAGTAATGAGAGCCGTCAGTGTTCCGCAACGTGCATTCTGAGTGTCACTTTGTCGACCTTGTCCATGGGCGTGAGGGGCAGTGAATCGACGATCCGCAGCGTTTCGGGCAGCTTGTGGTGGGCGAGCGTCGCTCCCGCGAATGCACGGAGCTCGTCGAGCGACGGCGGCGACGTCGGGTCGGTGGCGACCACGACCGCCACGCCGACCTCACCCATGACCCCG